>CAYUNP010000120.1:0-1477 GCA_964446085.1 uncultured Pirellulaceae bacterium | reverse complement strand
AAGTCGATTAACAGCTGAGGCATACAGCGGCACGCTCTTCCTCGAAACCAACAAGCGTCGCGACACAGTTTAACAAAAGAAATCACGTTGCCAAAAATGGTCCTGTACCCTGCGAATTCAATCAAAATGGTAAAGAAAAGGGTCGCTGTTCATTGATTGACGTCGCCTGCCCCTATTTTAGTTGATGATTGATGTGCGGAACCAACATACAATCTTGTCAGTGATTTAACTGTTGGTTGGACTTTCGACGAAAGCAAAAGAGAAGCCAGGACATGAGAAATATAAAATTGAATTTAGTCAAAATTGTTGGCATTGCATTGGCGATCGCCATCATGCCCGCAGCGCTCGACGCTCAACAAGCTGGTTCATCAAATGCAGCGGCGCAGGACGTTAACGCGGATCAGTTGCTAAACGACTTTGCCGAAAGTTGGGATGAATCGAAATGGGGCCAGAATTTTCGCGGCAAAGCCTACATGCGTGCCAACGAATCAAGCGATTGGAAAATGCGAATGAAGAGCATCCAGTTGCTCGTTGCCAATGGAAAAGCGTCGATTCCCGCCATAGAAAAGTACCTTGCCGACGGAGACACGCCGACCAGGATTATGGCGGCCCAGGCGATTGGCTATCTGGCACCTCACGCAGACATTGAAAAACTGCAATCGGCTTTTAAAAAAGAAACAGATGCTGCGGCGCGACTTTATCTCGTCGACGCGATTGGAATGTCCGGTCAAGGCGCGAAAGTTGACTGGAAGCAGTTGGCCAAAGGTGAAAAGAACCGCGACGTGATGAAACACATCGCTTACGCCCTGCAGAGAAAAGATGCACCTGTCGACCAGCCAGTCGTTGATACTTTGACACGCTGGGATTTCGATTCAATGAAACTGGTTGAAGTAGGTCAGCCAGCTCCAGACTTCACTTTGAATTCAGTTGACGGTACTGAGTACAAGCTCAGCCAGTTCAAAGGTGAAAAGCCGGTAGTTTTGGTTTTCGTTTACGGTGACACATGACCGGTTTGTCACAGGCAACTCGGGCAGTTGCGAAATGCTTTGGCAAAATTCAAAGATATCGACGCTCAGATTTTAGCCGTTGATCCACACGAATCCTGGTCGGCAAAGTACATGCTCAAAGAAGCAGGTGCTTCTACTGATGAGATCAGCTTTCCAATGTTGATGGATCCTTCGTTGACAGTGAGTGCGAGCTACGGTGTGGCGTTTCAAATGCGAATTCACACCGAGCTAAGCAATCGGCCAGCAACGTTTGTGATTGACAAGGATGGTATCGTACGATTCGTTCAACGAGCGGAAAGATTCAATGACCGCCCAACGCCTGACAAGCTTATCGAAGTCCTGTCAGGACTGCAGAAGTAGACAAACACCAGTCAAATGTTGGTAAATGACAAAACCGAAGCCAGAAACGGCTTCGGTTTTTTGTCTTTGTAGGCAACGTGCCTCTAACTCCAGAACGCGACAACGGAGCG
>CAYUNP010000119.1:0-16154 GCA_964446085.1 uncultured Pirellulaceae bacterium | reverse complement strand
TTTCAGATAATTACGTTTGGGCTTGATGGAGACCCCGGTGTTCCGCCGGCTATATCGCCGGAAACACTGGCATTACGCGGATTGCTTTTCAATGGAGCCTTGCCCCCCACCAATCCGAATTCTGTGCAAGTTCAGCTATCTGATGCAGATGACAATCTTTGCAACTTTGCAGATGGTCGTCTGGATAAGTTTCTCAACGAGCAACGATAAACACGTCACGTCACCTGCCTGCCTTCATTCATCAGGTTCTGTTATGCACAAGAAATTTTCAATTGAACAATCGCCAAGGCGACGCGCCTTCACGCTCGTGGAGTTGCTGCTGGTTATCACTGTCATTGCCATTTTGGCTTCGCTGGGCGTGGGTGTGATCGCCCAAGCGCAAAATGATGCAGCGGTTGCCGCAACGCGTTCAAGGATCACTCTCATTGAAAAGCTTCTTGAAGTTGAATTGGAAGACTACGAGGTCAGGCGATCCCCGGTTTCGTCTGCAGGCTTGGGCGCGCTTGTGGCGTTGGGAGGATTCGACGATCCAACCCGGGTTTTACTTCATGGAAAGATCTTGAGGCGAATGATCATTGCGGATCTGATTCGGGCGGAAATGCCAGACGGTGCTGTTACCAGCACGGCAAGTGCAGCTTTGGTTGCTTTTCCCTCGGAGATTCTTCTCACGTATATGGATCAACAGTTCGGTATTCCCCCAGCAGCAGTTGTGGGTGCTTTGCCGTCTCCTGTCCAGTTACCAGGCGTAACTCGATGGACGGGATGGACTCGTCCAGTTGCTGATTCCAATCTTGCAGATGAAGTTATTGAAGATGCTGCTGACCGGTCCGAGATTCTCTACCAGAATCTCTTGAACATCGATATCGATGGTGTTCCCGCTGTTGAGTTGCTGGGGCCCTCCACGATCGGAGATTCCGATGGTGACGGTGTGCTGGAAGTTCTCGATGGATGGAGAGAGCCACTTTTTCTTGAGTGGCAACAGGAACGACTGGTGAACCCGGACCCCGAACTAAATATTTGGAGTCCGACAGGAACTTTATGTGGTCTCTCCTGTGAACATATAAGTTTCGCTTCAGCTTCTGCCAATCTGTCCCACTATAGCCAGCCTGTGTTGCCGAGTCAGCTTAGGCCGCGGATCACGTCTGAGCGATTGTTCGCCATTGACGGAGATTCAGCCGACTACGCTCCCCGCCGTGGCCTACCTTAATGAGGAATACGAACATGGACAATAAATCAAGAGTAAGGCATGGTTTTACGCTGGTTGAAATTCTCGTTGTGATTGTGATCGCAACGGTAGTGATTTCCATCGCGATTCCACGAATTCGAACGATCAGTCAGGAGCGCACTATTCGCGAAGCGGCAAGAGGCGTTGGGTCTGCATTCGCCAATGCCAGTCAACGGGCTGTCTCCGATGGAGTTGCGGGAATTCGAATTTCACGAAATCCAAACTTCTTGCAGGGTAGTCGGCGATTTGCTGCGACTGAAGTGTCAACCCTACGAAGGGTGCCAAACTACGTAGGTGATGAATTGGGCGCAACAATCACCAATGCAATTCCATTCGGAATGCCAGATAACCTGGTCTCGATCCCTCAGCCGTTGGAGCAGACTGACTTGAATATTGTCAGCGCTGGGGATTTGATATCTTTCGGAGGTTCGAATACCCAATACAGAATTCTTGAGGTCAACGAGAACACCAATGAGACTGGTGGATCACCGACAATCGGAACGTCGCCCATGCAGCTTGTTTTGGATCTGGCTGGCTATTTGCCTGCTCCTACCGATGGGGCGAGTTTTTCCATTACTCGTAGACCGCGGCTTCTCCGTTCATCGGTATCGGTGTTACCTGCAAACCACATTATTGATTTGCGGTTTTCCGGTTTCGAAGTGCTTGATGGTTTTGGACCTATTCGTCCTGACCCGGCAAGCATGGGGTCGATCGCACCTGACGGAACAGTTCTGGGCCGCCAGCTAACAACCGTTTTCGAACCCGCACCTACAGACTTCTCAGCTGGACCACTGCCAGGCGTTGAGAATTACGACATCGATGTCATTTTTGACAATGAAGGAGCCATTGATTTTCTGCTCTACACCGAAGTTGGCGATGAAGATATGGATGGCATCTTTGGAGAGACCATTGTTCGGCTTCCTTTGGGACCTCTTTACCTGTTTGTCACCGAGGCTCCCGATTCTGTTGAGACTACAGAGACAGTGGCCGTGGCCGATGACAATTCGTTATGGGTGACAATTGGCAATTCAGGAGGAGCCAATGTTGGCTCCAACAATCCAACTGCCAATTTTGGGCTCACAGTGGCCAACTTTAGTGACTTTTATTTTGAAGCAATGACGGACCTTGATTTTGTGGAAGAGGATGACCGTGATGAGTTTAATGCATTGATCCGTCAATCCCGAAATGGTGCGGCATCGGTATCTGCAAACCAGTAACCCTTCCTCAGAAATCCCTCCCAAGCTAACTGGAATTCCGATGTTCAAATTTAACCGACTATTGCGAAATCATAATGGCCGTGATGGCATCACCATCATTGAAGTGTTGACTTCGATGGCGGTGGCCACGATCGGTGTGTTTGGTGTCATGGTTATGATTCCCTTTGCGGTTAAACAGTCGCAGACGGGTCTTGATAACGACGCAGCGAATGCACTGGGTCGAAACACAATTGAAGAATTACAGATTCTTGGTCTGCTGCAAACGGGAGAAGCGCCGATTGCTGGCGCAGTAGACGATGTGTTTTCCCGTATGACTTTTGTTAATTCGACGCCGGGACCTTTTTTTGGAGCTTTTTTCAATCCCAATCTCAGTCGTGCAGGAGAGGGCTTTCCTGTTGGTGGGCCGCCGCCGTTTGATTTTCGGTTTCCCGGTACCTTTCATTTCGATCCGATTGGATTCGCCAATGGTCTAACCGAAACTCAATTTACTACCAGCCCTGATCTGGCAGGAGATCAGTTAACGATATTGTCAGCAACAGCAAATCGACTTACCAGTATCGACGTCGATAACGATGGCACGTTGGATTTTGTTGGCGGAGTTGCTGGCCCTTTTGGGGTTCGGGAGGCAGCTCGTCTTTGCCGCAGTCGCGATGAACTGTTCTTTTCCGAAGATGTTGATAACGAGTTACAGGTCGCACCGCCTCAACCACTGTATGACGTTGATGGTACCGGGTCATCGGTGAAACGCCAGTTTGGTGGCAGAATATCCTGGTCGGCATTCTTTGTTCCCGAAATTGATCCGGGGCTTACTTCATCCACTATTAGTCGTTACCGATCTCATGTGCTCGTGTATCGGGATCGATTTGTGAATCCTGCCGAGCTGGCTGGTCCTGCGCCATTCATAAGTCCACCAAGCAATTACACGACGTTCCTGGTTGACAGAGCTGCCACGGTTGGAGTACCCGCAAACCATTTCCAGTCTACGGTCAGTCAAATTCAACTGGCGACCCCGATTCCAGATGACACGATTTTTCGAGGGGACTGGGTGATGGTCGTTAATCGAATCCCGACACCATTGACTGCCGGTTTACCCGTGTCGGAGCCAGAGCTGGGTACCGGAATTACCTATCGTGCTGCCGACAATGGTTTCCGAACGCAGCTAATGTTTGCACAAGTAAGTCGCGTAACTGGTTCAAGTGTGACCGTCGATGGCGGAGCGTTTGATTTCGTTGCTCCCGGCATTCCTGCTACGCCGCCTGCTGGTACGTTGCCATCTTCGGAAACGTACATGGTGCTTCTGAGAAATGTCGTCAATGTTTATCAACGGTCAATTTCTGTTGAACGATAATCCAATTTCCTCTCCTGCTTCGCCCCTTCCTTTACTTTCATCCACAACTGATACGGGTATCGCCATGAATTACACAACGCGAACCAAATACAATTCACGATCGGGCGTCACGCTTTTGTTCACTATTAGCATGATCGTGCTGTTTTTGTTAATGGGAACGACATTCGTCGTAGTCGCCAATGACTACTTCAAGACGGCGGTTCGCCGGAGTCGGGTAAACACGCTCATGGTGGATTCGACAGGATTCCTGGACCGGGCGCTCTACGATTTGTTGCGGGGGCCATCGCTGAGAGATACCAGTTCACCGTTGCGAGGCCAGTCTTTGCTTGAAGACCAGTACGGTTACGGATTCACAACTACATTGACCAATGCGCTTGCGGGCCCTATTGATGAATTGAAAACACTGGTCATCAAAAATCCTGCCGATTCGACGGTTCCTCCAACGCTGTTCCTGATGCGTGGCAATGGTACGACGACTGATCCTGCTGATGCGTTTGACTGGACCACCTATGTCAACGGACTTTTCAACGGCCAGGTGGTGACTATTTCTGCGGGAGTTGGCGGTGCGACATACTCCACAAGAATCGTAAGCCATGTTCTGGTTAACTTGGGTACATCAGGGGGACCGGACGACTTTGAACTACGTGTTGTGGTTCCGACGGGTACCCGCGGTATTCGATGGACTGGTGCAAATTCGGTTGCTTCTCAAGCAGCGCTTGGAAACGTCGAAGTGATTCTCAATGGCCGTGACTTTTCGGGCTTTGGGGCTGGCGATGTTACAGGTGCTCCAGATTTTGACTTTGACTTCGCTGGTACACTTGCTCCGCTGCTGGGGGCGAATGCGTTGCAGCCCAACCGTATCGGTGAGGCGTTTGCGACTTTGATTGGCCCTGGTGGTTATCTTGAGTCCAATAACAGTCCAAATGAATCGTACGACATACCGGGTCCGCAAAATATGTTTCTTAGCGGCGTGGTTCCTGGTGGAACTCCAACGGCTCCCCTTTTCCAGCCCAGTTTCGGCAGCGATCGACTTCATGTGGATCAGGTTGCTGCGGGTGACGCTCCGGAATCAATTCGGGGAGCCTCCTTTCGCCCTGTATTCGTCGAAGATACTACGTCGACTATTGTCCCGCGACCTCCACTCCTGGGATCCACCGCGAGTGTTGCGTTTGGAAATTTTGACAACAATGGCACATTGTCCATGACAGATGTGAATATGACTTCCGGGTTGGATGTCGATTCCGATGGTGATGGTGTGAATGATGCTGTTTGGATTGACATTGGATTGCCGTTGCAAACGGACAGTCAGGGCCGCAAGTTTCGGACGCTGGTTGCTTACCGCGTAATGGATATGGACGGCCGTCTGAACATTAATGCTCATGGTAGTTACGCAGATCAGGCGCTCGGAACCGTTGCGAGGCGCGGTTCTTCCTATGGTGTCGCGGAAATCTCGCTCGAGACTGTTGTAGGTGCCGGGAATTACTTGACTCTTCTTAACAATCGTTCTGGTCTTGGTGAACCTCTACCAGTTCCTGGCAACGCTGGAAACGCTTTGGGAATTACCCAGAATCTCTTTGGCCACATCGATACGACAGTTGTTGCAGGAAACTTGTTTGCGACGGGTTCTGATCTCTTTGGCCGCAGTGTCATTGAACGAGGAACGACTACTTTTGGTGAAGAAAGTTTGCCTGAGTTCTTGCCCGCCACAACAACACTATCGGGCGCTGCTACGATCTCCGCTTACGCAGCAGATCTGGGACTCGGAGGCGGAGTTGGTGACAGCCTGTTCCAGGCATTTGAGTTGGAACCATTGCTGCGTTCAAACGATATTGACAACTCACTATTGTCATCCAGATTGCAGGGGTTGGGTGCGTTAGCAAGCAATTTCAATGCAATTACGACCGACAGTGCTGAAATCGCAATGCCTCCAGTTTCTGTGATGGAAATGCTTCGTGATGCGGTGGCTGCTGATGGTGGCAGTGTGGATGTCATTGTTGGCATCGGATACCTGTCTAACGACGTTTTGATGGGCGGGAAGTTTGATTTAAATCAAATCACAGGTGATGGTGTAGACAATGACGGCGATAACATTGTTGATGATCCGCAGGAATTGGGTTCCGTCGAGCAACTTGCTGGTCGACAAAACAATTTGCCTTTTGATCTCGACAATGGAGGAAACGATGAAGCCGGTGATGAGATTGCTCGGCAGCGAAAAGCAACTCAGCTTTATACGTTGGCGATGTTGGTTATAGGTAGAACTCCGCCCGCATATATGACTGTCTCCGGTACTCCGGCAATGACGACTGCAGAGTACCGTCGAGCGGTTGCTCAGTGGGCAATTAATGTTGTTGACTTTAGCGATGCCGATTCGATTCGAACTGCTTTTGAGTACGACATCAATCCGTTTAACGGCACTTATGTAGATGGTGATCCATCAACCACGACCCACAGGGTTCTTGGAACTGCGGAAGGCGGGGACAGTGATATTGTTTTCGGTGTGGAACGTCCAGAAATCGTGTTCAATGAAGTTAGTGCAACCCATGACCGAAGTAACGTGGATTCTGGGGCTGATAGCGGTGGCGGCGATGATTTGGCTGGAGGAGATTTGGATTGGGACAGTGGATTCATTCCAGTAACATCCACCTTTATTGAACTGTACAATCCGTGGGCTCAGACAGATGTAGTCAATACAGGTCCAGCGACTGGTTTTCAGGTGAATCCAGCTGAATTGGATGTCGATCAGGAGGGTGTTGATCTTTCGATGCTGGCTCCAGGCGACTCGCCAGTCTGGAGGATTGGTGTACGACGTACTGATGACGTTTCTATGCCATTTTTGCGAGGAATCTTTTTCACAGATCCTACAGCCGCTCCATCGGGAGTAATGTTTCCCAATGACAACTTCTTCCCAAGCTACACACTGGCAGCTGGTGGCGCGGCACCTGTTCACAAGGTGTTGCCCGGCGGATATTTTGTCGTTGGTTCCTCTGGTAATGTTGGAGGAGAACATCGGGTAACCTATGGTCGGCTCAATTCAAATATTCCCGCTGTTGACGATACGCGATCAGTGAGTCTGGATAACTCAACAACTCCAGGCGTTACTGTTCGTGAATGGGATGCAGTTGCCGGTGCAGTTACTCCATCCACGGTTAGTTGCGGTGTCGCCGTGATTGACATGCCGAGATCACTTTCCCTGAGCGATCCAGATGGTGGTTATGATCCGATTGTTAACTCGATCATTGCTGTGGACCCGACGATCGTGAGAGATGATTCTGTTGAAGATGGCACTTCGATTGTGCCGCCTCTGGATACGCCGCTTGATACCAATGCAGATGCACTTGATCAGGCAGCGATCTGGAATAATGGTGTCACCGATGGTTTTCGGTTTCTTTACCTTCAGCGATTGGCCGATCCCACTCAGGCATTCGACTCTACAGTCAATCCTTACATAACAATCGATGTTGCCAAGGTCGATTTACTTGCCTTCAACGGTTTGGAGAACAATCCTTCGAACAACACGGATGTTACGGACCCCACGTCTGAACGTTCCGCTACCATTGTGGTTCAGGATGGTAATACAGAGTTTCGCACGATTGAACGCGGTGAAGAACTTGCGATGTCTCAAGACACTGATGCAGCGAGACGAATCAGTTTACGCACTGAAAATGGCAATACGGTCACTGCGGATGAAACTGATACGTCGCTCGTTTTTGCGGGTACCGATGGCCACAACTTTAGTTATGCCTTCAATCAGACCTTGGGTACGCTGAATGCATCTCATTTGGGCACAGGTTCACCTGTCGGATGGATGACCTGGAATAACCGTCCGTTTGCGAATGTGATGGAACTCGTTCATGTGCCATATTGTTCAACCGAAAATCTGTTGAATCGTTTTAACTTTTCACGTGTTACCGAGGATGTGGCGGCTTTGACGACGTCTTCGGTTCCTGAAGACGTGTTCTCGTACTACATGAGCGATGACAAGTTCGGGCATCTGATTGGGTACGGCGGTATGAGTCCCGTCGCCGATGGAGCGGGGGAATCAGCATTGGGCGCAACAACGATTATTCGGCGGGCTCCCACATACGCGAATCGATTTGACCGCCTGTTGGACTTTGTCAGTGTGCCGTCAAGATTTTTGGGTTCGAAAGAGTTCTTGTCGACCGAACTTGGAGCGTCCACGATAGACGGTTTGGCATTTCCTTTGATTGCTCCCTACAACACGCTGCCGAATTTTCGTGAGCCGGGAAAAGTCAATATAAACACAGTCAGTAACTCTATCGTCCATGAAGGTATTCGAGGTGGGTTTGCTGGATCGTTTGCTATGTTTAGTGATTTCGAAACTGCTCGGCAAATGCCCAATGGTGCAGTTTCTGGCCCCACCAATTTCGAGGGAAGATTTATTTCGTCTTCCAGTTCGCAGTATGTTACTGCTGATCCATTACCAAATGGAGCAGCCAATCTGTTCCGCCGCGACGCCGCGAATATTCGAGTTTTCGATTTTGAATCGACGGACCCAGCAACAAATACGGAAACCAGTTCGTGGTTTGAGAATGAGTATCGACAGCGACTCAGTTCCGTTACCACGACTCGATCATCGGTGTTTTCGATTTGGATCACCATTGGGTATTTCGAAGTCGATGAGTTCGGTCGTGTTGGTGCGGAGTTGGGCTCTGACGAAGGCCAGGTTCGTCGTAACCGGGCGTTCTACATGGTGGACCGCTCGATACCTGTCGCTTGTGAACCTGGCAAGAACCACAATGTCGACGAGACCATTCTCGTGCGAACAATCATCGAATAAATTTCCTGTATTCTCCGTTTGGAGCTACTTATGTTGAGTATTAAATTCAGTCCCATATCTGCCCGGCGACCTGGTCTCAGTCTGATTGAGATCATGATCGCCATGGTGATGACGTTAATTGTGCTCGGAGCCATGATGGCTGCGTTTGCGTACGGAAGTTCGGAAATGCAAAAAGGCCGTGCAACGATTGAATTGAACAATCGATTGATCATTGCAGAAGAGCAATTGAGACGTGACTTGGACCGAATTACCGTTGAGTTCAAACCTCATCAGCAATTGTCGATTTTACCAAAAGGGTATGCGGAAATCGTAGATGGTCCTCAGACGGACTATATCGCTGCAAATGATTCAGCTACGGGGCCTAACTCGCTGGTTTTCGGAGATCGCGATGACTTTTTCGCGTGCACTATCAAGACTGATGGCAAAGCATTCCGTGGTCGATTGGGTGACAGTATTATCGAATCGCCGCTGGCTGAAGTCGCGTGGTTTACGGTATTTGATGCGTCAACTCCGGACACTACGGACGTGTTGTTGGTTCGACGACAACTTCTAATTCTCCCTACTCCACCAACCGGGCCATTGTTTTCCTCATCGAATCCTGTTCTCGCAGATCGAGAAGCGGAGGTCAATGATTTTATAAGTCGAACGGATGTCTCAGTAAGAGTCATTAGGACAGGGGCGACACATTCCGTTTTCGCCAATTCGCTTGCTGATCTGGCCTTGCGCGGTAACAGATTCGCCCATACGGGAGCACTCGGATCAGCTGATCGAAATGAAACACCAACAACCAGTTTGCTGGAGGTTCTCCAGTTAGGAAGCAGGTTCAATGAAAATCATGTGATGGCTTCTTCGGTCGCAGCTTTTGATGTTCAGGTTTTTGCACCCGATGCCGCCAATTTTGTGGTTTCTTCTGTCGATAGCACTGGTGCGCCGATCATCGGCGACTTGGCAGAACCTGGTGACATTGGTTATCAGAACGCGACGTCTCCTTTAACCTTCGATCTCGTTTCTGGTGCATTTGTTGATCTTGGCAAGGTCAACCTTGTTGCTGCCGTTGGCGCACCTGTTACGCAACCTGGCGCAAGACCCGTTTTGGGATCGAGTTCCAATCGGTACTTCTTTGGTTACAATCCTGAAACTGGTTTTTTGGGAACGGCTTCAAATGGTTTTGTGAGTCTTTTCCATCCTGGTGTAGGAGTAGTTCCTTTTGATTCCACTAATGTTGCTGGTATGGGGATTTATGAGACCTATGACACGGGAACTTCCCAGTACAACCGCAACACGCCGAATGATAGGGGCTCAAATGGAATTGATGATGACGTTGATGGATTGATTGATGAATCAGATATCGATGAAAACAACAACGGTGTTATCGATATCGGTACGACTGAAGTTGGGGAGTTAGACGCTCCGCCAGCTTACGACGTTCCAATTCGCGGCGTGAAATTTACAATGCGGGTCATAGAGCCAAACACGAATCAAGTTCGCCAGTTAAGTGTTTCAAAGAGCTATGTAGCTCAGTAGCAACCGACTCAGCATTATCAACCGACCAAGCGAAGGTGTCGCTCACCTTCGCTTTTTCTATGCGCAAAACGAACGTGGTCCCTCATGTGAAGTGAGTATTTCTTGACTCCTGAAGACGAATGATTTTTGTGCTGTGAGCACTGTAGAATCACAATTAACTCCGGCTCCTAGCACCGATACAAACGACGTTTCGGGCTTGCTGGCCGGTCGAAAGAGCGTTGCCAATTCTGCCGTTTTTGCCCGCACGAATCCGGCATATTAGGATTAATTATTGGAGTATTCCTTCGATTCGTGCGAGGCTTAAACTAACGTTATGTTAAGAGATTGCGATTAAGAAGATTGTGATCAAGAGGTTGCGAAAAAGCAGCGATAGATAACAAGTTAGACAACTGGACTGGGATAGAACAATGAGCAAGGCCGTTTTGATTGCTGTAGCGACAAGTTTTTTACTTGTCGTGAATTTTGCGAATGCCGAAACTATTATTAGTGAATTTGAACCGAATCCTGGAACAGGTTCTTCGATTTCCACGATCGAACTAGTTGGAGTTGCAGGGAGTATGTTCGATGTCAACGTTATCTCGATTGAGAATGACGGCTTCAATGGAGTTGTTGATCGAGCAACAAATGTAACTGGCGTGTTCGACGCAAATGGCATAGCTGTTTTTGATGTTCCTGACTTGGAAAATCCATCTTTTACTTTGTTGCTTACCGAGTTTCTCGTTGCAACGGGAACCGACTTGGATGTCGGCAACACAGGAATTCTTGATGTTTCGGGAATCGGTGCAATTTTTGATGCCGTTGGGGTATCCGATAGTGTTGGCGACAATGCAACCTTGTACTCAACAGCTTTGGGCGGATCTGACATACTATTCAACGGGTTCGATGAGCCATTGGGAGTTTTCCGTGAGGGAAGCGATGGGGATTTCTTTCAATATGTCCTCGTTGATGCTGGTCTTGCGACTGAGCGAGTTGGAGTTTTTTCCGCAGATGGAGCAAGTGAGATTGATGTTGCCGAGTTTGCTGGAGATCCGACGACAACTTCGTTTGGGTTGATCAATCCCACATTTGCAGTTCCTGAACCGTCTACGTTTGCATTTGTCGCTTTGGTAGGGTTCGGTGCCAGTTTGAGACGTCGTCGAGCTTAGTCGGTTTCCGACTTGGCTTGTATGCGATGTGATCAATCTTGGTGTCGTGTCTAAAGCTGTATCCTTTGCCAGACATCAAGTGCCCGGCGGGTGGCGGCGACTTCGTGGATGCGGACGATGTGAAGGCCCTTTGTGGCCATCAATATTGTGATCGCTAACGTGCCAGAATCGCGCTCCGACTCTTTATTGTCGATCAGTTTGCCGATGAAACCCTTGCGCGAATGACCAATCAGAATTGGACTCTCAAGCGCAAGGAAGGTTTCGGCGCGATTGAGTAATTCGATGTTGTGCTGGTGCGTCTTGCCAAAGCCAATGCCGGGATCCAGACAGATCTTTTTTGTGTCGATGCCAGCGGCCAGGAGAGCCTCCTTGCGCTGGCGAAGGTAGCGCAGAATGTCCGCAACGACGTCGTCGTAGCTCGGGTCGTCCTGCATCGTTTGTGGCGTGCCTTGCATGTGCATCGCGCAAATACCGGCTCCAGTTTTGACAGCGACCGTCAGCATCTCAGGATCGCCTTCGAGGCCTGTAACATCGTTGATGATTTCGGCGCCGGCCAGAACTGCCGCGCGGGCGACGCTTGCTTTGGAAGTATCAATAGAAACTGGAATCCCGGTTTCCCGAACGAGTGCTTCAATCACTGGCAACACGCGATCGGCTTCTTCGGTTGCTGAAACAGGATCGGAATAGGGCCGAGTACTCTCGCCACCGATGTCCAGGATGTCAGCGCCATCGGAAACCAGTTGCAGTGCGTGCTCAACGGCCCGGTCAGTGGAAAGGAACTTGCCGCCATCAGAAAAGCTGTCCGGTGTGACGTTGACGATTGCCATCAACGCAGGGCGGCGGGTGAGGGTTAGTGTTCTGGTTTTAAGTTTCCAAAGCATTGGGGAGTTTTCAGAGTTCAGGGTTTAGGGTTCAGTGCAATCCTTTGCTGCCTTCTGTCAAAAATTTACGCTGAAAGAATCGACGGGTTGATGAACCACGGATGGACACGAATGAACACGGATTCAGATTTGCGTTTTGGGTTTAGTCGTTTTCAGATCGAATGATACGGTCACTCAAACTTCCTCGGATCCTTCTAATTCACATGTCTCCTGGACTTCCATCCGTGATTATTGTGTATCGGTGGTTCGTATCTTCCATTCAGGAATGACACTGACGCCACACAGATCTTCTCCGTTTCCTCTGTTACCTTCTGTTCAAAACTCGCACTCAATGCAGAGGTGGTTTTAGTGTTCGGTTTTCGGTCTATGGTACGGCAGAGTGAATTCCGGGTTTACGGTTGAAAAGCAGATACCGAGTGATTGTTGAAACCACCTTTTACTACTCAAGTTCCAACTGTTTAAACAGCGGCAAATGTCTGTAGTAGACTTCCAGTGTGCAGACGGCCAATGCGGTCGTGTAGATCCGCCCGCCTTTCTCTCCCCACTCGAAATCGTCAGGTGACCAGCTACCGGGGTAGCGACCGCGACGATTCTGCGACGCAATCAGCAACGTACGAATTCGCTTGTTCCACGCTTTCCACGGAGCACCACCATAGTGATGCATGACTTGTGTGCCGTAGTACCAGTAGTAAAGATTCTGGTCCTTCGGGGAGGGTAGATGACTTTTGGAAAGCCAATTCACAGCTGCTTTCAAACGAGGATCATCCTTGCGCCAGCCAAGATACATGCGACACAGGATGGCTTCAGCCGTCATGACTTCTGTTGCTTCGCGGCGCGGTTGATAGCCGTAAGCGGAGCCATCGAGCAACTTCTTCCGACCACGCGGTTGCGAGGCGACTGAATCGAGGAATGAATCGGCCCGAATCAGGGTCTGTGGATCGATAGAGACATTCATCCCGGCCGCTCGGGCACTTTGCAGCGCCATCATCTGCCAACCGAAAATCGAAGTATCTCCAGATTGCCTGGGGCGATAACGCCAGCCGCCCTGATGATGTTGAGCGTTCTCAATGAAAGAGATCGCTCGCTGAACCGGGTCTAAAAACTGACGGTCGCCCGACAGGGCCAACGCTTCACAGAGCACTATCGTCGCCTGGCCGTGAGCGTACATCCCAGCTTGGGACGTGATGTTTCCTCGCAAGTCGCCGCTTTCATTTTGGTTTTCCATTAACCACTTCAGGCCACCGGCGACATTCTTTTGGTAAACGCCGAACTCGTGTGTTTGCCCGGCACCCAAAAACGGCAATAGCGCTAGAGCCGTTCCCATCGCATCGCCTTTGTTTCGAGGGTGGTCACTGCGACTGTAATTCTTCAGGCTCCAGGAACCGTCGTCATTCTGTACTGACGCCAACCAGCGTAGGCCCCGGGAAACTGCAGCCTCCGTCAGGTTGGTGCCGCCTTCCTTTTCGACGATCTCTGCACGAACTCTTGGGTCCCGAGCGGCGAACGACATTTCATGTCCAGCACTGGTCGTGATGTTCTTGCGAACAGTGCTTAGCTCTGGCAATCGCATTGCCGTCTGTGGATCGACGCGAAGTTCAAGTGCATCTTTGGCGGCCTGGACGACGGTATCACGGATCTCTTCTTCGCCTCTTTCGAATTTCGCTGCGATCGCGATGTCGTCCTGAAGTGTATCGAGTGGATTCTCAATTCGCACATCACCGCCAACGGTATCTTTGGAGTCCAGAAAAGTTGACAACGTGATCGCTTCGGCAAACTGTGATTCGGTGTCACCAAAAACAATCATCGCCAGCATCAAAATGGCGATCATATGAAGCAGGAAGCTAACCAGCCAGGCGGGTGTGATCCTGAACATCCTGCGGAGCAGTCTGGCCAGCGGTGATCCCTGGGTGAGTCGGTCCAGTTCGTCAGAAATGTCAGGGTCGACTTCAGCAGCAAGTTGATTGGGTGCGCCAGTGTTGACCCGCGGTGCGAGGGTCTCTAGCGGTCGTCGGCCAAAGAAATCTTCTGGCGTTGGCGGCGGCTTGGGCAGTTCCCGACGTTTTTCACTCACAGCCGACGAGATTTGAGCGACGATTCGTTCATCGAGCGCGACACTGGCCGGACAGCGCCAGCAATCAGCCAAGCCCAGCCACAATCGAATCGTCATTGGAGCTTCACAGTCGGGGCACTTGCAGAGCAAGGCGCTGCCATTGAAGCTGATGGGACCAAGTCGCGTGAGGACTTCGTGGTTTCCAGTGATCGTCAGATCGGACAAATGGGCAAAAGGTGGGACTGCTGTGATGCTTTCGAGTTGACGATCGATCGAGGTGGTGGGGTGATGATCGTCATAATCATCGGTGAGCTCCCATGGTTGAGGTTGTAGCTCGCCATTGGCATCAAGGACCGCTGCGCTAAAGCGGCCTTTGGCGGAATCCTGGCTTGGCAGATCGACCAGTTTGGTCGCGATTGCCGCATCAAGGCTCAGTGGATTGTCAGATTCTGGGAGCATTTCGAGTCAGCAAGCGATACGGCGGACGGATTCGTCAATCAAACTGCGGCTGGGCCCACAGCCACGGTGTCTTGAACACCAATCATACCCCAGCGGGCCACAAAAAGTTCACACAAACTGAGTCAAAGCAGAACTCACTTGTGGGGATCAACGGGACATTAAAAGCGTCCGCGGCGCGTTGAAAAACTGGCAGGAATCTGGTAGAATTACCGATTCGTTCCGCGATCCGCGATATTTGATTTTGACCCTGTTTTTATCGGTCGAAACAGCGATTCTCTGATTCGGGATGGGGCCAGAATTGGGTCAAAAAACGACGATCTGTTTACTGATTTTCTTCAGTCATTTAATGCCAGATTGTCGACCTTTAAGCAAACTGGTTTCCGCGCGATTTTCGACTAACCAAAAGGCAGCACATTGTCCACCGATTTGCCCGAAAACGAAGACAACAACGAGAACGAATTTGATAGCGGCGATACGAGGTCTACTAGAGGCCTGACGGAATTGCCGATCGAGGACGAGCTCAAAAGTAGTTATTTGACGTACGCGATGAGCGTGATCGTCTCTCGTGCCTTGCCGGATGTTCGTGATGGGTTGAAGCCGTCGCAGCGCCGTATTCTGGTCGCGATGAATGATCTGAACCTTACACCCGGTTCCGCTCGCGTGAAATGCGCGAAGATCTCGGGTGACACCAGTGGTAACTATCACCCACACGGTGAGAGTATCGTTTATCCGACGCTTGTTCGTATGGCCCAGGAATGGAACATGCGCCACATTCTGGTCGACAAGCAGGGTAACTTTGGCTCGATCGCCGGCCTGCCACCGGCTGCGATGCGATATACGGAAGCGCGCATGTCGACGTTCGCGTCGATGATGATGGACGACATCAAATTCGACACGGTCGATTTCACGCCGACCTACGACGAGCGGCGTATGGAGCCGACGGTTTTGCCCAGCAAGTTTCCCAACTTGTTGGTCAACGGTTCCAGTGGTATCGCGGTTTCGATGGCGACGTCGATTCCTCCGCATAACCTTGGCGAAGTCTGCGACGCGATGACGATGGTGCTCGACAATCCCGAGTGCTCGATTCACGAAATCATGACCGTCCTGCCAGGACCTGACTTTCCGACTGGCGGAACGATCTGTGGTCGCGCTGGAATTCTGAAAGCCTATCACACCGGGCGCAGCACCATTCCGGTTCGCGCTCAATGCGAAATTGAAGAGTATAAAAAAGGAAATCGAACGCGAAGTCGTATCGTTGTTTCCGAATTGCCGTTCCAGCAGACGCGTGACAACGTCGTGGAAAAGATCGCCAACCTGGTGAAGACGGGTCGCGTCAAAGGTATCTCCGAGATCAAGGACCTCAGTGACCTTAAAGAGCCAGTCAAGCTGTGGGTCGAAATCAAGTCCGATGCTGATCCGGAAGTCGTGCTCAATCAGCTGTATCAGTTCTCGCCACTGCAGACTTCGTTCTCGATGAACTTCATGGCGTTGGTCGACGGCAAGCCAC
>CAYUNP010000118.1:14005-16363 GCA_964446085.1 uncultured Pirellulaceae bacterium | reverse complement strand
TTGAACGATGGTCGACTTAGAGCGCTATATAGACGGCTATGTCAAACGGTCGCTGGCTGGAGGTGAGCTTGCAACGTTGGCGAACAAAGAGCTGCAACTGCAATAAACGAACAAAAGAGTGAGGTACAAAAGTTCATTCTGATCCTGTAATAAAACGGAGTCGGTCATTATGAGGGGCCAGTTTATGAAAATCAAGAAAACAAAATCGAAGGATTTCGCAAAACAGAGAGATCGCAGTACTGGCGGAGCAGAGTCGTGCTCAGACGATAGATACCAGCGAGAAGGAGCGCGACCTTCGAAAAGTTGTTACAACCAATGAGCCGTCGTTCAAAGCGCGCGGAAATTGCGGAAGAAATTGCAGAGACCCGAACAGCATCAAGTAGCTTTGGTCGGCATGCTGATCACAGACTAAAAACGCTAGAAGCCTGTGCCACCTCGGGGTCGACATGCAGATCACAGGCTAGAAGCCTATGCCACCTTAAGAGCTTCCAACGTTGCGCTGTGATGGCAACGGGCAAGACTGATTCTTCATTCGCTTCATCGCGTGCCTGTATCTGTATCCGGCGAAGATGTTGTACATTTTGTCCATCGCCCAACGGACTCCAATCCAGCGAGTCGGAGCTACAAAGATGCCCAATCCGATTCGTCGATAGATTTCCCGAAACACTTCAACTCCGGAAACTACAGTTCCGTCGGCATGGCGACCGTGAATCTCACGCATCAGAAGGTCGAGTGATTTTCCCGTCGGTCCTGCGTCGAATTCTGCTGCTGATATGTCAGTCAGAATCAAGCGGCCATGTTTGTCACGTTTGCGGATGAAGTTTATTTCTTTGCGACATAGCGGACATTGCTCGTCATAGAAAACTTCGAATGGTTGAGTTTGAATATTGGTCATACGTAGCGAACCGAAATTCATGCCGATAGACAACACTGGTTTTAACTGGCCACAGTTTTCTACTGAACATGCAATTACTGCGGCGAGACGCCGCAGCCACATTCTAGCCGGCTGATTGACTCGTTGGCCTCACACCGCGTAGCAAAATTCGCAAATCCGCCACATTGGTTCCTGTTGGTCCTGACTCGAAAACAAGCTGATTGGCGGAAAGGAATGTGTGGCTGTCGAATCGTTTAATCGAATCATGGATCTGTGACTGTTGGCCTGCAATGCCAGTTAATGCCTGATGATCAAACAAGGCACCAGCGACGGACGTGTTTCCGTCTTCCCCATCTGTTCCCCCAGACAGAAAACAGAATTGTCCGTCAGGAATGTCTATGATCAACTTCTCGGCGGCCAACAAAACTGCGTGTTGATTTCGACCGCCCTGCCCTGCCCCCTCGCCTGGCGTCACGACGGGTTCGCCCAGATTGATGATGCACTGCCGGGCTTTTCTGGTTTGGCTGCAGAATGAGTACACGACGTCAGCGACCTGATCACAGGTTTGTGTTTCTTCGAGTGTGTCGAACAGCAGCGAGTAACCGAGCGACCTTGCTTTTGCGACCGCTGCCGTCAAAGCAACACTGGCATCGCCAATGAGAACGTTGCTAATAGTCGCCGTCGTGGTGCCTCGCACTGGCTTTTCGCCAAGAAACTTGACGACTGATGCCGGGAAGGATGAACTGTTTGCGACGTCAAACCTGTCCAGTATTTCACGTGCGTTTTGAAAAATGTCCTCGCCGAATTCAACCGTCGGTCCGGAAGAAACAAAACGAAGATCGTCGCCTGGAACGTCGGACACAATCAGCCCAACCATCGTTCCAGACGGCATTGCACGCGCAAGTCCGCCTCCTTTGATGTCGCTCAAGGCGATGCGAACTGTGTTGAGTTGAAGAATGTCAGCTCCATTTCGACTCAGCCAATTCGTTGCCGCGATGACGTCTTCCAGAGGAAGCCCTGATTTTTCCAGCAGTGCAGAACCACCGCCGGAAATCAGCGCAATCACCAGCGTTCGATCATCTGCCTCTTGCAACAGGCCCAACATCCGCTCCGTTGCATCGAGAACACGTTGCGTCGGCAGATTGATTCCTGCCGGTCGACATTCGACAGACTCGATGAATCGCAGCGAAACCTGGCTGTTTGAACCATCAGGAACTGAAACGAGCCCGGCAAGCGATTTTTCAAGCGCAACTTCGTTGCCTAAAGCGTGTTCCAGCCCCTCCGCCATGAAGTGACTGAACTTACCACCGCCAACAACCACAATACGATCGAACTCTTTCAGATCGTATTGCTGGTCGCCGATGCTTAGCCGCGTTTCTTCCAGGTGAACTGCATTTTCAACCAGAGTTCGACCGTGAACTGCGGCTACGCCAGCTTTCCAGATTTCGATAGCGTCGTCGCGGATCATTTTGCTCAATGGCGTT
>CAYUNP010000118.1:0-13905 GCA_964446085.1 uncultured Pirellulaceae bacterium | reverse complement strand
GAATCATCCACTTCCCAGGGAAGCCAGACGACGGCAAACTGCTCGACCGAAAGATCACCCTTGCGAGGTGCCAACGTCAATTCCTCGAACTCAAGATTCTCGATGGAAAGTTTCTCTTCAATCTTTGAAACCGCTTCGTTGAATTCCGTTTCAAGATCTTCGAACTTGATGTGCAAATCTTCGAGGTTGTCTTTCGCGCGACCAATATCGTCCTTTTCCTTGGACGAGCGACCGAAGGAACGCATGGAACTTTGAGCTCGTCGAGCATTGGTGACGCTGACTGTTTTGCGACCCAGCAAAGCCCCCATCAACGTGGTGCCCACAGAAAGCACACTGTTCATGCGACTCGACTTGTAGTCCGACTCTTCCTTTTCAACTTTGGCTTCACCGCGACGAATCCGGTCACGCAGCGTTGAGAACTTGCTCGCGTATCGCTTGCGAAGCTTGTCAGTTTCTTCGTCTCGACGTTCGGACACCGTTTGTTCCAGCCGAACCTTGAAGTCGCCAAGCGGTTCGCCGGGCTCGCTGATCATCTTCATGGAAGCACACTTCTGAAGTTTGATCGGCAAGTCCTTGTAGAGAAACTCTTTGAACTCCTTTTCCCACTTCTTGTAGTTTTTGACTTTCTGCATATCGGCAGGCAACTTGGCGAATTCTGCTTCGCCATCTGCCTCGTGATAGATGTCAAGATTTTCCAGAACTTCTTCGGCTTCATCCCAGACCTGATCGGGAGTTTGATTGCCCGTGATCTGAGCCAGGAAAGTTTTCTCTTCCCATTTGTCCGTTTTCCACGAAGTGCGGACGTAATGCAATTGGCCTCGAGCCATGATCGCTGGCCGATACACAAGTCGCTCACCTTCGTTGATCCGGCGTTTGGGCTCGATGAAGAGCTGATCGATGTCCGGAGGAACCAACTGAGTCTGGTTAATCTGCGGCGCCATTTTTTCAACAGGTTCTGCAGCAGGACGAGTCACCTGTCCCGCACTCGCAGCCGCAGCGGTTGCTTCACGATCGTAAGACGGATCGGCATCCACCAGTTCCTGAATCTGGTCACGAGTCAGCGGTCCGCGAAGGTACGACATTGCCCAGCGTGTTTCGAACACTGTGGGTTGGTCGTCGTGCACGTTGTTCATCAGAAATTTACGAGCTCCAAGACCAGCAAGGATCTCTTCCATTTTGCCTTTGTCGAAACTCGAACCAGCCTGAGCCGAGGCCCCTTCAAGCCCTTCGAGAACGCGAGCCTTGTCACGTTCGGTTTGCAAACGGCCGAGGAACCATGTTCCCGCATTGGACAAACCTTTGTAATCAAGGTCGACCGGGTTCTGAGTCGCCAGGACACAGCCGAGCCCGAATGCACGTGCCTGTTTCAACAGCGTCAGCATCGGTTGCTTGGACGGTGGATTCTTTGTCGGTGGAAAGTAGCCGAAGACTTCATCCATGTACAAAATCGCCCGCAGGCTGGAAGTACCTGGTTGAGTCCGCGTCCACGCCAGAACTTCGTTGAGCAAAATGGTCACGAAGAACATCCGCTCCTGATCGTTGAGATGCGAAATGGAGACGATCGAAACGCAGGGCTTTCCTTCTTCGGTGTGCAACATCCGCTTGATGTCGATTGGCTCACCTTCCATCCAACTTGCAAACGAAGGACTGGCAAGCAAATTGTTGATCTGCATCGCCAGGGCGTTACGATCCTTGGCTGGATAAAACGAATCGATGTCGAGGATCCCAACGCGCTCAAATGGAGGCGTTTGAATTTCTCCAATCAGGCGTCCCAGGTCGAGGTCGCGGCCGTTGCGCCATGCGTTGCTGAGGATATTGGAAAGCAAAATGTGCTCACGCGACTGAATCGGATCGGCGTCGATTCCCAGCAGTGAAAGCAATCCTGAAACAGCGCTACTAATTCGATCACCCAGCAAATCGGGATCGTTGAGCACCTGTTTATTGGGAGCGCTGAATGATTTCAAAATGGTCAGCGGTCGACCATAAGTACTCCCTGGCGTGTAGACTCGCATTTCTACCGTCTCGCGCATCCGCTGAATTCGTTCAGCGTCCTGGCCCCAGGATTCGAGACCAGCTTTCCACTTTTCAGCCTCTTCGGTCGCGAAGACTTCCGGCGTGACGCCTTTTCGGTTGGCCTGACCTTCATCGATCCACGGTCGAAATTCTTCCGGCGTCAGGTTGGGGAATGTCAGGAGCAAATTCGAAATATCGCCCTTGGGATCAATCACGATCGAAGGAATGCGATCCATGGCGGCTTCTTCGAGCATGCCGACGCACAGTCCCGTCTTTCCACTACCAGTCATGCCGACAACAACGGCGTGCGTGCAAAGGTCGCGGGAGTCGTAGAGCAACAAGTCCTCACGGCTTTCCCGAGCTTCCATGTCGTATTCGCGGCCAAGGTAAAAGACGCCAAGTTTTTCGTAGTCCTGCATCGTGACAATCGTCCTGTAGGTGGGCGGCTGGAATTGAATTCCCCAAGTATCGCAACTGCGGCTCATTTTTCCAATACGACTGGCAGTTGGAACCTGACTATGCGACCATCGCTTCTGTGAGACAGCCCAACTTTTCCGACAAAAAAATGAAAACACTAATTCACGGAGCCAACGTCGTCACGCCTGACGGGACAATTGAAGCCGACGTTCTGGTCGATGGTCATCGCATTGCCGCAATCGGCAAAGATCCCGGTGAGGCGGATCTGACAATCGAGGCAGGCGGAAAATTTCTGATTCCGGGCGTAATCGATGACCAGGTGCACTTTCGAGAGCCCGGATTGACCGACAAAGAAGACCTGCACCACGCGACGAAAGCTTGTGCCAAGGGTGGCGTGACCAGCTTTCTGGAAATGCCCAATACGGTTCCCAATACCATTACCGTTGAGGCGCTTCATCGCAAGCTCGAAATGGCGTCGACGAAGTGTTACGTGAACTACGGATTTTACATCGGTGCCACACCGGACAACGTTGACGAACTCAAAAAGGCGACGCGAACTCCTGGCATCAAGATTTTCATTGGCTCGAGCACAGGCAACTTACTGGTCGACGAACAGGCGGCTCTGGAAAAAATCTTCGCCGAAACGAGTTTGACCATTTGTGCTCACTGCGAAGACGAAGCAACGGTTCGCGCCAACGCAGAAAAATTTGCTGACTCGACCGACATCGCTGACCACTCAAAAGTCCGCGACCATGAAGCCGCGTTGATCGCCACGAAGCGAGCCATCGATTTGGCTCATCGACACAATCATCGTTTTCACGTGCTGCATGTTTCGACGGCTGCGGAGGTCGATGTGATCGCTGCGGCTGGTGATTTGATCACGGCTGAAGTCTGTCCACACCATTTGTTCTTCAATGTTGATGACTATCAGCGGCTAGGTTCGTTGGTCAAGATGAATCCGTCGATCAAGAACGCAGCGGACAACGAACGGCTCTGGAAAGGATTGCTTGAGGGGACGATCGGGGTTGTCGCTACGGATCATGCGCCTCACACGATGGCTGAAAAAGAGCAACCGTATCCGAAGTGTCCTTCGGGATTGCCGGCAGTTGAAAATTCATTGGCTCTGATGCTCAACGAAGTCAATCAGGGACGTTGCACGATCGAACAGGTGGTTTCCTGGATGTGCGATGCGCCTGCAAAAGTCTGGGACATCAAGAACAAAGGCCGCATCGAAGTAGGCTTCGACGCAGACCTGGCGTTGGTCGACATGGATCTCGAAAGGACAATTCGAAACGAAGAACAACAAACGAAATGTGGTTGGAGCCCGTGGGACGGGACGACTTTGAAAGGCTGGGCGACTCAGACCTTTGTGATGGGACAGGAAGCGTATCGCTTTGAGTCCGGCAAGGATGTTTTTTCTGGCACACCGCTGGGTCGTGAAATTGAATACGACCGACCTGAAAGAATTTGATCGCTGATTGATTCCAGGACCGCTGCAACCAACGTGGCGGTTTCGTGCCGTGGTTCCGTTGTCTACAATCTGGACTTGATGTCCGAATTCAGGCAGTGATCCCATGATGCTCAAGACAAAACTCTCTCTGTTGGCAATCGCCATTTTCTTTCAGGCTTTTGCCCCAAGTGCTGACGCACAGAAACTGCCTCACTCCTGTGCCCGTCCTGATCAGGTAGCGGTGAAGCATTTGCATCTGGACCTGAAAGTTGATTTTGAATCGAAGCAACTGATCGGTTCGGCAAAGCTGACACTCGACCGCAAGGAAGAATCCAGAGAACTGCGATTGGATTCCAACGGTTTGGCGATCGAAAAGATCATGGCTGGTGATCGTGAACTTGAATTCAAGCTTGGTGAACACGAGTCGACGTTGGGGCAATCGCTGATTGTTGCGTTGCCCGAGACCGGCAATGAAGTGACGATCCATTATTCCAGCAGCCCCCGCGCCGAAGCCGTGCAATGGCTCTCGCCGGAACAAACGACCGACAAAAAGCACCCATTCCTGTTCACGCAATCCCAGGCAATCCTCGCGCGGACGTGGGTGCCATGTCAGGATACACCTGCGGTTCGCATAACGTATTCGGCGAAGATCACGGTGCCTTCACACCTGATGGCGGTGATGAGTGCGTCGAATCCGCAAACCAAAAATGACACGGGCGTCTACGAATTCGAAATGAAGCAACCCATTCCTTCATACCTGTTGGCATTGGCGGTCGGTGACTTGAAATTTCAGTCACTGGGGCCACGTAGCGGAGTGTATTGCGAACCTTCGGTTTTGAAACGGGCTGTGTATGAACTGTTCGATACCGAGAAAATGATTTCGGCTGCGGAAGAACTCTACGGTCCTTATCGATGGGAACGCTACGACGTCATTTTCCTGCCTTCAAGTTTTCCTTTTGGTGGCATGGAGAATCCGCGGTTGACTTTTGCCACGCCAACTATTTTGGCGGGTGATCGCTCGTTGGTAGCACTGATCGCGCACGAGTTGGCTCATTCGTGGTCCGGCAATCTGGTGACCAATGCGACATGGGATGACTTTTGGCTCAATGAAGGTTTCACCGTCTACTTCGAGCAACGGATCATGGAAGCGATCTACGGTCGCAAGTATTCCGAGATGTTGGCGCGACTTACGCTCGATGGACTGAAGGAAGAAATTGCTGAACTGAAGGAGCGGGATCAGTGGCTGAAGCTTGATCTGACAGGCCGCAATCCGGACGATGGCATGACAGCGATCGCTTACGACAAAGGTTATTTCTTCCTGAGAAAATTCGAGGAGACGATTGGTCGTGAGAAGTGGGATGCGTTCCTGAAAGGGTACTTTGACAAGTTCGCTTTCAAGAGCATGACGACTGAGTCGTTTATTGAATACGTGGATGCGAATCTGGAAGGCGCTGACAAGCTGGACTACAAAAAATGGATCTATGCCAATGGCCTGCCAGATGATTGTCCAACCGTTGAGACCAAAGAACTGGCTCTGGTTGAAAAAGCGTGTGCCGAGTTCGAGTCAGGTAAGCCTGCGGCACAGATTAGTTCAGAATTTGAAACGGAGAACTGGACGACGCATCACTGGAATCACTTTCTCCGGGAGTTGCCCAAATTGTCGACGGTTCAAATGGAAGATCTCGACAGTGAGTTCAAGTTCACGCAGTCAGGTAACTCGGAGATTACACATGACTGGCTGATTCACGTTATTGACTCCAGTTACAGCCCGGGCATGTCCAAGCTGGAAGCATTCCTGACAGGGCAGGGCAGACGCAAATTCTTGCAGCCGCTGTATGCCAAACTGGTCGAAACCGAAGCGGGCAAAGCCACCGCAATGGACATTTATGGGAAGGCTCGCGCCGGTTACCACGCGGTATCACGGGGCACCATCGATGAGATCGTGGGCATTCCCAAGTAGCAGGTTTAACCACATCTGAGCGTTGCAGACCGGATGATCGGACCTTTCTGATCAAACGTAACATGTTTTCTGAGGATCAGACCCGTATACAACTCCCCGTGTCGTAAGTTTTCATGGTTCATGCGCTCCCGATATGCGCGCGGCTTAGGCCGTTTCGAACCGGAAAACTCTACGGTTTGTCGCGCGGGCGAATATGAACTTCATTGGAAAAATGTCACAACGGATCAATTGCTGGTTCACAGCAAATGCTCCCGATGTGCCGCCGGCCAATTCCGGGGTGGAATTGCAGACGCTTGAAGATCGCGTCCTCTATAGCGCCGCTCCGGTGCCCGTCGAGTTATTCGTTGATGCCCCGACGGTCGATTCCCAATTCGAGAACGTCGATCAGCAACTGGATTTTCTGACGGAATCAGTTGAACAACTTCAAACAGAATCAACAGACCCCAACACCTATCAGTTCAGCCCGGATGAGGAGTCGTTCGAGTCAAGCGATGCAATCCCGGTTGATCTACCGAACCTCAACGCGCAGGAACTGATCCTGATCGACGGCGGAGTCGAAGATCATGCGGCGTTGCTCAATGACATCCTCGAAAATCGGGATCCAAATCTGGTCTCCGTTCAATTCATCGATCCGAACGTTGATGGCGTCGAAGAGATCAGCAGAATTCTGGCCGAAGCATCTGCCAATGGTCAAACTTTCGATGCGATTCACATTGTGTCGCATGGCGATGCGGGTGAAGTACAACTCGGCAATACGACGCTCGACAACACGTCGCTTTCGCAATACTCAGACGACATTGCGTCCTGGCAACAGGGACTCTCAGAGCATGCGGACATCCTGTTTTACGGATGCGACCTGGCAGCAACCGAAGACGGCATGTCACTTGTGGATTCGATTAGCCTGCTTTCGGGAGCTGACGTCGCCGCCAGCGATGACATCACGGGTCACGAGAATCAGGCGGGTGATTGGGAGTTTGAGTACGCTGCAGGAATTGTGGACTTCGATGCTGTCTTCTCTGCCACCTTGCAGGAATCATGGGACCACTCTTTGCAAACGACCCTTGGTGACGCATCGGGAACATCGCTCAGATCAATTGGCGTGGATTTCAACGGCAACCAAACGATTGCTTCATCAACCACTGATGCAGAAGGCAATTGGATTGTCCAGGTTTCGCGATATTCTGGCGCTGACTCTGATGTACCGCTGCAACTGTTTGACGGTAGCGACTTTGAAAACTTTCAGGTCAACGATACTGAGTTCCCCAGTGGCGGACAGCATCGACATGCAGTCGTTGGTTCGGACGCTGTTGGAAATTTTGTCGTTGCGTGGGAATGGTCCAATGACGCTGGTGATGAAACACGTATCTTTGCAAAGATCTTTGATCCAGCAGGCAATGTCATCAGAGATCAGTTCCAGGTCGATGACCCTGGCAGCAATGGCACCAATGCGACAATCTCAGTCAATTCGTCGGGACAGTTCGTCGTTGGATGGCAAGAGCCTCACGACATGGATCACAACCACGCTCGATTTACAAAATTCGACATTCAGGGAAATATTCAGGACGACACGTTTATTCAGGATATTGAACCGGGCTTCGAAAACGTTGTCGTGTCAATCAACAATCTGGGGCACGTCGCGGTCGGATACAGCACCAGCGACGGTAGTTTCGGTGCCAGAGTTGTCATCAATGGACTCGAATCAGAAGAGTTTTTATTTTCTGAGTTCGGTATTGAATCGATTGACGATCTTTCAATCGACATCAATGATCAAGGAATGATTGGAGTTGCTTTCGTTGCAGAAGCTGGTTTTACAAGTCCGGCAAATACCGACATCTACTCGGTAATCCTGCAGCACAATGAGAACAGCAATGAATTGGAAAATCTGTCACCAGACCTGGAATTCCCCTTTGGTTTCGGTTCTATTGATATTCCAGTGTTCAGACATTCGGGTTTTGATGCCGGCCTTGAGTTCGCACCTTCGATCGCCCTTGAAAACGGACGTGGTCTTTTTGATCTGACGACGACGTTTTATGTCACCTGGCATGGGCAGGGTTCATGGCAGAGCAATCTGGATGCCGGAACGGTAGTCGATATTGATGGCAATCCAGTTTCTGATGTCTCCAGTTTTCCAACAGGTAGCGTTGTTGCCGACAATGGAGTTTTCATCGCGGAGACAACTTTGTTCCAAACTGGATTTGGAGGTGGGGTTGCAGTACAGGAAGCTGAAGCTTCATTGCAAAACAATCTTGCTGACTTCAACTCCAACAGTCAAAACACATCCGTTGTGACGTTTCAGAATCGGTCTGAATTTGCAACGGTCTTTGAAACTGCCGCCAGTTTGATCGAATCGGGCTCCAGCGTTGAAAACGAGCCTCCAATTGCGCTCAACAGCTCGAAAACGGGCCTCGAGAACCAAAGAAACTCTTTCACGGCTGACGACTTTGGATTCGAAGATCCCGATGATAGCGGTTTGCTTCAGGCCATCCGAATTGAGTCGCTGCCGACCGTTGGGCAGCTGTTCCGTTCAGGTAGCGTGCTGACTCAGGAAGATATTGATGCTGGAGTTGAAATTCCTGTCAACTCGCTTGGCAGTCTTCAATACTTGGGGCCGGTTGACGTTCACGGTACCGACATTGCGGAATTTTCGTTCAGTGTCAGCGATGGAGTTTCGTTCTCGGATTCGCCTGCACAAATCACTCTGTCACTCAATGAAGAAGATCGACTCCTGGTGTCTACGGTCGGCAATTCAACGGCCACCACTTCGATTCCAGGTGATGGCTCAGGATCGATCCTGTTTGGCGGACCTGACCTTACATTCGGCGACAACACGTCCGGTTCCTTTTCGACTCAGTTTGTTCCTGATGGATTGAGCATTGAAGCCCTCCATTTTGTCAATACGGACGTTCAATTGGGCGCAGACAATACGTTCAGCCTGATTGCCGGAGACCTGTTATTCTCAGCCGACGCCATTACTTCGGTTAGTATATCTCCTGTGCCACTTCCCGGCCCCGGCCCTGCGCCAGCCCCTGGCCCCGTCCCTGTGTCAACGACTGGAGGATCTGTTATTGCCACGGTGCCTTCCATGAATGGCACTTCGATCGATATCAGAACGGGCGATATCGTTCGGTTTCGTCCACTTGAAGCTGGCAACTATTCAGCGGGCGACTTCGAAATTGTCGCCAATATCGAGGGAATTTCTTCGACCGTTTCAGGAGACTTTGACCTCAATGCGTTTTCATTAATTGAGCAAGATGCTGTTATTGCAGGTCGTCTTGTGAGTGCCGGAGAATTCCTGTTTTCAGATACTGAAAACCCCAACGATATCAAACTGTTGCAACTGGATACTGTCGGAGCATCCGCAACAGGAACGATCAGTTCTCTCATTGAAGGTGTCGATGTTGGGATCGATACAGGTATATCGGGACTTGAATTTATAGAATCGACAACGACAGCTGGCGACTTCACGCTCGATGCTGGATCGCTTTTGGTATCCGTCGAGCAAGCAGAGTTCGTTGGGACTGACGAAGGGCTGGGCGTTGAAGCGCATGATATTTTTGCATTGGATTTTGATTCCTTGACGTCAACAAACGCGTCGGCATCATTATTTTTCGATGGAGACGGAGAAAACGTCACTGGTGGTGTTGCGGAATCGGAATCAGCGATCGACGCTGTTACCCTTCTTGGTACGCCCGATCAGGCAATTCCACTTGAGGCGTTAGATGTCAACAACACCATTAATTTGCTGGAAGACGGAGTTCATCGCTTTGAACCAACGGATTTCGTAACCGAAGCAACCGCAGACAACCTGTTGGGTGTTGAGATTTCAAGTTTGCCAAACCCGGCCAATGGCAGACTCCTTTTTCGAGGGGAAGAAGTTGCTGTCGGACAAATTGTGGCCGCTGAAAATCTGAATTTTCTCGTCTACGAACCCAACATCAACATGGTCATTAATGGTGATCTGTTCAGCGTTCGCGCTATCGGAGGAAGTCAAATTCTTTCCGAAAATTTTCTCGCTATCGCAGCAAATCCACAATCCGACGACCTGTTGATTGGCGGCGGAGACAGTTTCCAAAACGTCTTCGACAACGACTTTCCGATCAACACGTCAATTGGAGGCGATCAATCAGAACAGGAAATCACGGCGTTAGAAGATGGCGGTTTTGTTGTCGCCTGGCGTTCAGTTACCACATCCGGTGAACAGATTTTGATTCAGCGATTTGACGCCAATCACATGAGAGTTGGCGCCGAGATTGGGCTCTTCGACAGTGCAGGCGCAAACGAAACATCGATGCCGGCGATCACGGGCTTGAGTGATGGTGGATTTATTGTCACCGCGACGCAGAGCAATGGAACGGACACGGATGTTTGGATTGCAAGGTACGACGCCGATGGTGCCCCAGTTGACTTACAAGGAGAGGCATCAGTTGTCTCGGCGCAATTGTTTGCCGGAGGCCCAGGCGACCAGAGTTCGGCGAGCGTTATCGAACTTGAAAGCGGCGGAATCGTTGTTGCCTGGACGGACGGCACGGATACCTCCAATGTTACTCGAGCCAGAGTCATTCATGACGATTTTGTGAATGACATCGAATTGACTTCTTCGACCACAGGCTTTAATACGGACAGCATCGCCCTGGCTGCCCTGAATCAGGGCGGGTTTGTCATTGCCCGCAATGTGGGAGAACTCTCTGACAGCAACGTCGAAGTTCAGTTCTTCGATGTCAACGGCATTGCCACCACGGATGTCGTTGAACTGGCTGACAATGTTGATTCTCCCGTTTCGATCGCTGTGCTCAGAAACAACGACGTCGCAATTGTCTTTAGCGAATCGAATGCCGACGATCTCGATGGAGAACACAAAATCACTGGCGTTGTTCTCAATTCCGATGGGACTCCGGCAGGTGTTGTGACTAACGTGGCGCAAAGCGATTCCGTCTTAACTGATCCGAGTGTTGTTGCGTTGGCAGATGGTAGCTTTCTTGTTGCGTTTTCGGATGCAGCGATTGACGGAACGACACAGAGTATTGTATCGCAGCGCTTTGATGCACAGTTTGGAGTTGTTGGCGAGAGACAAATTCTGTCCACCGATTCATTGGGTAGCCAGTCTGCTGTCGCACTTACCGTGTTAAGGGTGGAAAATGAAGCTCCAGGATTCAGTGGATTCGTGGATTCAAACAACATTGTCGCAGTGTGGAGCACCAACACGGGCGGTGCCGGGCTGGACGTCGTCGGAAATGCTTTTATTCCACAATCGACCGGGCTTGTAGGTGAACGGATCCCTCTCAACCTGAGTGCCGAGATTCTGGCGGGAGCCAGCGACCAAATTAACAATGTTGAGATCACAGCGCCTCCCGGGGCAGACGTTTTTTTGAACGGCGTGCTGCTTCCAGGCGGCCCAGTTTTCAATCTCTTTGGTACCGATCTTTCTTCCATTGAAGTTCGGCTTCCAACTGGAGAATCCGAAGGGATTTTTGAACTAACAGTCGAGACCAGTGACAACGGCCAATTGAGTGTGCAGACGCAATCGATTGCTGTCGCAGCTGATGGTGCCGGGCGAACGATTTCCGGCACCGTCTTCAACGATGACAATGCAGACGGGCTGATGAACGATCCAGGCATATTCTCAGGTGTCAGGGTGGTGATCTACGACGCTTCAGGCAACCAAATAACTGAGACCACGACCGACCCCAATGGCGTCTACCAGTTCACGGGACTTGGAGAAGGAACTTTCTTTGTCGCGGTCGATTCAGCAACGATCGGTGCAAATGTCGTTGTCAGCGGAAGCACGGACGGCATTGATAACATTGACAGAATTTTTGCTGAGCAGACTTATGGAAGCGATGGCTCACTGGGTGCAGCGCTTGATGGTCCGACAAACAGTGGTTTCGCTTTTGGAGGCCGACGCGCCGATGTTTCCGATGATGCGAGCACTTTAGAAAGTTCCGAGCACGTTAATCGACAGGTTTTGTCAGGATCGACAACAGGTTCAACGAATGTCGATTTTGGGTTCAGCTTCAATGTGGTTACCAACGTCGATGATGCAGTGAATCCCGATGGACGATCTGTACAGGGCTCGCTGCGTCAATTCATTGTCAATGCGAACCTGATTGAAGGTCCGAATGTGATGAGATTTGTGCCGGTTGTTGCTCCAAACAGGTCTTCCGATGCCGACAACGATCTTTCGACCGGGGAAAGCTGGTGGAGCATCAATCTGGTCGCAGAACTGGATGAAATTGTTTCTTCTGATACGACCTTGAATGGACAGGCGTTCGTTCCAACCGCGAGCGGACTGGATGAACTGGACTACAACAATTTTTCGGTGCGTGACAGCTTCACTGGTTCTGTCGGCACCAATGGCATCGCCTTTATGGAAACCGATGCTCCGGAATTGGAACTGATCGGCAATTCTGACGGTTCACCACTCTCCTATGCGTTTCGCGTGGTTGCAGACTCCACAAATCCAGTCGTTGAAAATGTGGAGATCAGCAACTTTTCCATTCACGGTTTTGGTGTAGATGGGGACGCCCAGATCCAGATTGAAAAATCGACTGATGCGGCTGAACTGAGCAATGTGAGGATTCTGAATAATGTGATTGGTTCCGGGCCTAACGACCTGGAGCCGGAATCCGAAGGTCGATCAGACGAATTTTCAGGAATTCTGGTATCCGGCTCAGCCGAGGGAACCATTTCCAACAACATTGTCGTTGGTCAAACTTCTGATGGAATCCGCATTCTTTTTGGTGAGGATTCGAATTGGACAATTGAACACAATCAGATCAGTGGAAATGCCTCGTTCGCGGCCGAATTTGACGGGATCAATTCCGTCAACGCGAGGAACGTGATCATTCGCCAAAACGCGATTTTTGAAAACTACGGAACGGGGATCGATAACTTCTCTGATCGGACCGGAAGCGGAGATTGGGTTATCGAAGACAACTCGATCTTTGGCAATGGATTGGGGGGAGACGAAGGAAGCGGAATTCGACTCACAGGAGATGATTCCATCGTCAGGTTCAATTCCATCTTCGACAACGTGAACGATGGCATTACGGTTTCAGGTAGCCATAACTTTGACACAGATGTCTTTGTACCCGCCAATGGAAACCTGATATCGGAAAACAGCTTTGTAGCCAACGGTGGTCTGGCGATTGATTTGAAAGTTGATCTATTTGACGGGTTAACCTTCGATGACTTTGATAGTGACGGCAACGATGAAATAACGTTTGCTGAATCTTTTGGTTCCGTTGAGGACAACTTCGGCGAGCTTGCCCAATTGGATTCCAACGGCGACGACAGTGTAATTTCGTTCGCCGAATTTCTCGATTACAGAATCAGGACCGGTAGCATTGGCGATGGGTTCAATGATATTGACGGGGTTTCAAATGCAAACACCGCCAACAACGGACTGGATGGTCCGGAGATTCTGTCTGCGGAGTTTGTTCTGGGAGACCTCAACCTTACATTCCAAATTGCCAACGAAGACACGGATCGAATTGAGTTGTATTTTCCGGAAATTGGTTCTGAAGAAAACCTTCGCCAGGGATCTCAGTTCTTCAAACGAATCCCTCTTTCCTCGTTGGATGACATGGGTGATGGGATATTCTCGGTGACGATTCCGGCTTCCGAATTCCCGACGGGTGTTCCAAGAGAAACTCCGATCGTAGCGTTGGCTTTTGACTCAGACAATAACACCTCTGAATTCGGAGAATATATTGAGCCCGTTGTTATCAATCTGCCTCCGATGGCTGAAGACTCTTTCACACAAACGGACGAAAATCAAACACTGCCTTTTTCTTCTGGAGATTTTGACAGTACCGATCCGGAAATGGATCAAGTCACCGAACTGATCATTGTAACTTTGCCAGACCCCTCGAAGGGACAACTGTTCCTCAATGATATTTCGATAACGCAAGTTGAATTACCGATTTCGATTGAGTTTGATTCCATTGGCGATTTGGCTTTTGTGCCAACAGGTGATTTCTTCGGTTTGGCCGAATTTGATTTCGCCGTAAGTGATGGTTCGTCCATTAGCAACTCGGCAACAATGTCCGTTGACGTCACGCCAGTT
>CAYUNP010000117.1:7698-16406 GCA_964446085.1 uncultured Pirellulaceae bacterium | reverse complement strand
TTCACTGAGGCGTTTTTTCATGGATCGATGCCGGGAATCGTCTACCAGGCGATCAATGCTCACGGTTGTCATCATTGCCATTGGACAATTGAAATCCCTGTTCACGCATAAGAGCCAGAGGCAGCCAAAGAAACAGGGAAGTTCCGCATAGCAACACAACCAATGGCACGATCAGGTTGGCCGCGCCGATAGTGACTAACGGCATGCCTGCGATAAAGCCAACCAACACCAGAATCACCAATTGAACGCCACAACCATAATCGTCCACTGAATGGGCCGTTGCCAACAATGTCGGAGCTCCATAGATCAGCGTGAATACAAAAATGGCAACGACGAAAACGAGCAACGTTTCCGAACCGGAATTCTGTATAAATGCACTGCCGCGAACCATGTTGACGATCGCCAGGACAACTGCCAGAAAAAGCGTTGCTGCAAAAAGATCCTGTAACGTGTAGGCGTCACCACGCTTTGTCCCAGTTTGATGAAACCTCCAGCGGCAAACAATTCTGAAGAACCAATAAACCGACTGAGAGACCAACGAAGCGATTGCTGAAACACAAAGATAGTATTTGGCAGCCGTTGGATCCCAGTTTTGTGTGGAAGCAACGGTCAAACCGCCATACAGACTTAAAAAGAACACCAGGCCGCATGATTGTGAAATGGCCAATCGCCACAAGTAGCTCCACGATCCGAGCGCAGCAAATACTCCTGTCAGCTGTGACATCGAAAGAACCAGTGCGGCATCAATGAAAAGCAGCCAGACACCGCCATTGAACGTGGAATTCGCCGCAGCAACAGAACACAGAAACGCAAGGATGCTATAGGCAGCAGTCGCCACCACCAACGGCTTCCAGTACAACCAGAACTGTTGACCAATCAACAGGGCTTTGCTTTTCGGTGGCTGTTGCTCACTCATTTCAGGATCCCCTGCAACAGGATATCCATCTTTGCGGCACATGATTCGAAGCCAAAACGACTCCTGATTGAACGTGACAACTCGTTCAAAGCCGCAAAATCCCAGTCTCGGTCGAGATGCAAACTTCGGACTTTCGTCGCCAGCTGTTTCGCAGTCGAAGCATAGGTAAAGCGATCCAAACGCTCAGGGGAATTCCGAACATCAAGCAGTTCAGGATAGGCAAGACGATTTGGCAAAAGTGGCGATACTCCGACGGCAATGGCTTCGGCAACGCTCAAGCCAAAAAATTCATGCGTGGCAGTCGAAAGAAAGACATCGGCAGAATTCAACACGGACCAGTACTCCTCACGGCTTTGTTGATAACCCCAGTTTTCGATCTGCGTTTCGAAGCGATCATGAATTTCAGCGAAAGCTCTGGGAGCCATGCCCGAGTCTTCACCAATGACGCTGAGCCGAAAAGGAACTCGCTGCTGATCCAACAGCTCCAGACATTTCAGCAACGCTTCCGGGTTTTTGTCGTACTCCCACCGCGCGGCCCAAACGAGATGAAGCGGTTCGCCCGAAGTGACTCTCTGATTCCTTTCCTCAAACATCCGATCAAGATCCTCGTCAGGAAATTCGATCGGAGGAGGTACGATTTTTGATTTGCCTTCAATGCTCGCGATCTCCTCAAGCGGCGCATAGTCTGGCCAAGTCTGTGCGTGTTTCCGCAACCCTGCCAACATCGAATCGAGATTAAATCGCGAATTGAACCAAACTTCGTCAGCTGCCAGTGCAGAGACAAAATTCGTAAACAGAAAATGATGGTCGGGCTGCTGTTTTCCTCGAATCGGATAGGCGAACTGGTTCTCATGAAAGTAAACGACCAGTGGTAAATCGCGGATCGGCGCCGCCAACGCACGAAGCTCGGCCGCGTTGAGCATATCCGTACAAAGCACCACATCCCAGAACTCACCGGAATCAGATCGCAGTTTGATTTGTCTGGCAAATTCGATTGCCGCGTGTCGCATCCGCCATTTCCAATTGCAGTCTGGCAAACCGACCGTTGTCCAATCGTGCTCACTGCGCGACGACCAACCGTCGGCAAACTGTCGATGGCTACCACCGTACCAGGGCTGCAATGAAAGGACTTTAAGCTGTGGACCATTCATCGTTTTGACTTCCAAAACAAAACGAATAGCAATGGAATCGCGACCGAGATGCACAGCGCCAGTGGAAACCAGTTGGCTTTTGCAGAGAAAGCTCCCAGCCAGCAAAGGGCAGCCGCGATCGCGAGGTTGGAGACCAATACGGTGGGCCAGAAATATTTTTGCGGCAGCTTCCTGATCCCCATCAACAGCACGCTGGCTTCGGCGATGATCGGGAGGGAACGACAAACGACCAGACACGTAATACTTGAGCGATGGTCGAGCGATTCCAGACGCTCAATCGTTGCCGTATCACTAAAACGAATCGCGGCCGGACGCCCAAATCGATTGCCAATCCAATAACCGATTCCCGCCGACAAGTTCAATCCGACCCAACACGCCGCAGTTCCTGACAACGCTCCCAATTGTTTTCCTGCAAAAGTACACACCGCTGAAGAGGGAATCGGAAGCAGGATATCGACCGCCAAAATTCCAACCACCGAAAAGAATGAAGCCACCGGAATCGCGTCGACTCCAGCCAACAGGCTTTCCAACCACGGCTCAAACCACCAGCCCATCAAGGCAAAAGGAACGATCGGAACGAGCAGTACGACAGCGATGAGCACAAGAAGTTTGTTAGTCGGCGATTTCATCAGCGGTATGATAACATGATCCGTTCGAATGACTCCGCGTTCCACAGCCGCATTTACAAACATGCAAAGATTTTACTGGATACTTTTTCTGATCGCCCTCCCAGCAGTTGGTTGTGACTCGCTCAACAAAGGGCCTGTAGTTCCGGCAATTGTCGATGGCGACTCGATGGCTCCGACGGTTTGCGGCGCCCACCTCCAGACGTCGTGCGATGAGTGTGGCCACGATTTCAAAACCGAATTCAACGCACAAGCTGACTCCGGCTTAACCTGTCCAAATTGTGGCTACAGCGAATTGAAAGCTGGTGATGCGAAGATCGTTGAGTCACCAACGGTGAACCTCGAACCGTTTGCCAAATTTCCCCGTCGCTGGGAAGTCGTCGGCTTCAAGCTCCCCAAAGAGGCAGAGCAGGAGACGGGAGTCAAACGAATCGTTGGCTTGCCAGGTGAGACGATTGAAATCCGCGATGGCGACCTGTTCTCCCGCGAGAGGATTTTGCGTAAACCGTGGGCGATGCAAAGACAGGTTTGCATTCCGGTCTTTGATTCCAGTTGCGATGCGATTGCTCCTTTTGACAACGCCCAGCGACTGCGTCCCGAGTCTGACGAATCTGGTTGGGAAGTTCGCGGCAAGGAACTTCGATTTGCCGCTGAAAGCGAGTCAACGGCGTGGCTGGATTATGTTAACTGGCGAAATTGTCATCGAGTCGGGAATCGGAATCAGGAATTTCCCATCGAAGACAGCTATGGCTTCAACCAGCAACTGGTGCGAGAACTCAATACGATGGACGATCTGATCGTGCAGCTCGATGTTGACTTTGAAAACGAATCCGAAATCCAGATTGCGTTCCGTCGCAAAAAGTCGGAATTTATTCTCTCGGTTGCCAGGACAGAGACCGAGTTCACAATTTCCTGGTCGGGAGCCAGTAAACGAAAGCCACTGGTTCTGGTTTCAAAACTGAAATCAGATCTACCAGCCGCGAAGATCGAGTTCTCCAGTTTTGACAGGGCGATTCAACTGAGAGTCAATGCGACGAAAGTTTTTGTGCTTCGCGAAGACGAAACGGCCGCCGATGTGGGGACTCGGGATGTATTTGCTGCAGATTCAATGTCGGTATTCCGACTGGGTGGCAAAAAAGGAGTCTTTCGGATCAACCGTTTGCAGATTTGGCGTGACCTGTTTTACCTGCCCTCACCTGCCGGATTCGAAGATCCACAAAATCTGAAACTGACTGCGGGTGATGACGAGTACATCCTTTTAGGTGACAACTCGCCAAAATCGCTCGATAGCAGGAGCTGGAAAAAGCCGGGAATTCCCGCGTCAGACCTGATTGGCCGCCTGGTACCGGATACCACAGACGATTGATTCGCGTGGTAGCGGGAGGCGATAGTCGCTAGAATTTCCGCACTCCCAGATTAACCAGTCATTCCCTGAAACAGCCATGGCCAAGAAGAAGCGAAGAGCTTTTCCCGACCAAAACAATCCCGCCCCGCGCAGTGGACGCATTCCTGATGCTGTCATCGACGCTGATGAACCCAGCTTCGGCATCTTTGGCTATTTCCGCAATCCGGGAGTCCGCGAAACGATCGAGTCGCTCATCATCGCGATCCTGCTGGCTTTCATGTTCAAAACCTATGAAGCCGAAGCGTTCGTGATTCCAACCGGATCGATGGCTCCTTCCCTGCAGGGCGAGCACATGGATCTCGATTGTGCCCAGTGTGGCTATCGACATCTGACCGGAGCCAGTCAGCAGCGGGCGAGTCAGGACCGTCAGGGTGGTGGGCTGATAGATAGAACGCTGTGTCCGATTTGCCAGTATCGAACCAGAATGCAATCGGATGAGCCTGATCACTATTCCAACAGCGGTGACAGAATCCTGGTCAACAAGTTTATCTACGACTTCCACGAACCCGAACGATTCGATGTGATCGTTTTCAAATATCCCAACAACGCCAAGCAAAACTACATCAAACGTCTAATCGGCTTGCCCGGCGACGATCTGCTGATTGAAGGCGGAGACATTTATCTGCTGCACCCAGACGGCGAAGGGCGCTGGAATCGCGAGATCGCCCGTAAACCTTCGAAAAAGGTCAAACAGGTTTTGATCGATGTGGACGACACGGACTTCATCGGCTCCAAGCTAAAAGAAGCTGGCTGGCCAAGTCGCTGGGCTCAGTGGGACGGCGGCAACGCGTGGCAACATGATTCTTCGGTTGATACGTTCACTCTGGAGCCATCGGGAAATGAATCCTGGCTACGGTATCGGCATCTGTATCCACGTCAGTGGAGCGCCATCAATGACGGTCGACTTCCGGCGGCGTTTGACAAAAGCAGAGCAGACTTCGATGGCTATCCGGCCGGAGAGCTGGTTAGCGACACCATGTCATATAACAATGGAAAGTACAGAAAAAGTAATTCGGAACCGCTCGGCTACGGAATGCATTGGGTTGGTGACCTGGGCGTTGAAGTTTGGTCAGAGATTGAATCTTCGACTGGCGATTTTTTGCTCGACCTGGTCGAAGGCGGCTCGCATTTCACGTGTCGATTCGATGTTGCGACGGGAGCCGCGACCCTTGAGTGCAATGACACCAATGTTGAGTTCGTCGACGAATCGGGAGCTGCGGTCGCTAACCCCACGGCGAAAACTTCCCTCGGTTCGGGTAGCAACCATGTGTTGATGGTTAACGCCGACGACCAAATCCACCTGTGGGTCAACGGTTCTTTGGCCAGCTTTAATGCTCCCACGTACAAAAGACGTTTCGGGAAAGCTCCTATTCCAAAGTATTCTCCTGAAGACCCGGGAGATGCAGAACCCGCAGGCGTTGGGGGACGAGAAATCGCCATGAAAGTAACACGCCTGAAAGTTGTTCGAGATATCTACTATTCGTCTGTTAGCAAAGACGAAGGTGGAGGAAATAGCAATGAGAGCGGAGTCGACCCTAACCTGGTTCACTCCATCATGAGTGATCCTGCGTCCTGGGACAGCAAAAAAGCAATGGACTATTTCGCGAAAAGGAGAAATCTGTTCAAGCCAATGTTCTCCCTTGAGCACGGTGAAGGAGACAATCGCGCCAAAGACCAGTTCTTTCCGATGGGCGACAACAGCACCCAGAGTTTGGACGCGCGCGTATGGCCCGGCGATTACTTCGTCGAACGTGACATGCTGATCGGAAGAGCCATCTACGTTTACTGGCCACACACGCTCAACAAGCCAATCCCGTTCTTTCCGAACTTCGGCAAAATGAAGTTCATTCGATAGCTAACCGGCCAAAATAACGCTCACGGAAGAGACTCATGACAGAAAACACGGAACCAATCCTGTCCGCGGAAGGGCTCGTCAAATCGTACGGGCGACGACGGGTCGTTGATGGCGTTGTGCTTGATGTGATGCCAGGTGAAATCGTTGGATTGCTTGGTCCCAACGGTGCCGGCAAGACGACGACGTTTCGCATGATCTGCGGACAAGTTCAACCTGATCGCGGGCGAGTGTTTCTCGGTTCCTCAGAGGTGACTCGTTGGCCAATGTATCTTCGTTCGCGCAAAGGCGGGATGGGTTACTTGCCACAGAAGTCCAGTGTCTTTGCAAAGCTTTCTTGCGAGAAAAATCTGCGCGGAATGATGCAGTTGCTTGGGTTTTCAAGACGCCAACAGAAAGAACGAACAAACGAGTTGTTGGAACGATTCGACATCACACATATTCGCAAATCGAAAGCTGGCAATCTTTCCGGTGGTGAGCGCCGACGCTTGGAGATCGCAAGATGTCTGGTCGCCGATCCGAAGATCATCATGTTGGATGAGCCTTTCGCTGGCATCGACCCGGTTACCGTTCAAAGTATCCAGGTTGTGATTCGTGAGCTTGCCGATGATGGCATTGCCATATTGATTACCGATCACGCTGCCCGTGAGATTTTGCAGATTACCGATCGAACCTACGTCGTTAGCGCGGGACAAATTTTGTGCAGCGGTTCTGCTGATGACATCGTGCGGCACGAAGTCGTACGTGAAAAGTATCTGGGCGAAATCGACATCGATTCGATCGGTGCCAGTAAACGTGAGCCAGTTAGTACTTCGAGTATTCGAGCCGATCAGCCTTCTGGTCAATCAGCCAGTGGTTCCAAAATCGTGTTCTCAAAGCCGAGAACCAAAAAGCTTAATCGCGTTCCGTCTCCGTTTAAGTCGGATGACCTGTAGCTCAACCAGCCCCAGACTACGAACCGCGGACAAGCCTGGAATCGCCTTGCCTACAATTTTTTTGAAGCAGCCTGGAACTAATGCGAACCCGGACTCGTACTAGTTCTGGGGAAGAGGGACTCCCGCGATCCAATCAAATTGGCTCCCTCAGAGTAATCAATTTTACTTATGGGAGAACGCAATGATTACAGGCCCACGTACCGCGTTGGCGATCCTCACGATCGCAGCACTCACCGTTGCTGGCTGTGGTGAATCGAGAGAAGCGGTGCGATCCGCAGACGCACCTGCAGTTCAATATCAGGCCAACATCGAAGGCATCACTTTTTCGTCGGAAGAACCGCAACCAGAACTCAACACGGAATCATACGACGTCATCACCGAGAACGAGTTCGTTGACTCGCTTTCGAATCCAAAGTCAACTTTTTCGATCGATGTGGACACCGCTTCCTACAGCAACGTTCGCAGAATGATCAGCGATCGCCAAATGCCTCCAGCGGGTGCGGTCCGAATCGAAGAACTGATCAACTACTTTGAATATCAGTACGACGGCCCTGAAAGCGACGAGCATCCGTTTTCGGTACACACTGACCTGGGTAAATGCCCTTGGGACAAAAACAATCAACTGGTCCGAATCGGACTCAAAGGCAAAACGTTTCCGCGTGATAAAAGACCTGATTGCAATCTTGTTTTTTTGCTGGACGTTTCCGGGTCCATGAAATCTCCGAACAAGCTTCCACTTGTCAAGGAAGCGATGCGAATGCTGGTCGAAAACCTTGATCGCAAGGACCAAATTGCGATCGTCGTTTACGCGGGATCATCAGGCCTCGTCCTGCCATCGACTTCTGCGTCGGAACCGGACACGATCCTTGGAGCGATGGATCAGCTCAGTGCGGGCGGATCCACTAACGGAGGCGAGGGAATCAATCTGGCCTACCAGATCGCAGCAAAGAACTTTATCGAAGACGGTGTCAATCGTGTCATCCTGTGTACTGACGGTGACTTCAACGTTGGAACCACGAGCCGCAGTTCTCTTGTCGATTTGATCGAAGCAAAGGCCAAATCTGGCATCTCGCTTAGTGTGCTTGGTTTTGGAACTGGCAACCTCAAAGACGACACGATGGAAACGCTGGCTGATCGCGGCGACGGAAACTATGCCTACATCGATTCGCAACTGGAAGCTCGCAAGGCACTCGTTGAGCAACTTAACGGGACGCTGATCACGATCGCCAAAGATGTGAAAATTCAGGTCGATTTCAATCCAGCCCGCATCAAAGCTTACCGTCTCATCGGCTACGAAAACCGGATGCTGGAAAATGAAGACTTCGCCGACGACAAAAAGGATGCCGGAGAAATTGGAGCTGGCCACACGGTGACGGCGCTCTACGAAGTCGTTCCGGCCGGATCAGATTCACCGGCTCGAACCGATTCAGAATCCGAGTTCGTCGAGACGAAGCTTAAAGCCGACGCCGCCAATTCGGACACGGTATTGAAAGTAAATCTGCGTTACAAGCTTCCCGATGAAATGGAGAGCAAGGCATTCGATGTGGCATTGAATCGCAAGACTTCAGATCCAGTCGACATGCCCAGCGACGATTTTCAGTTCGCAGCAAGTGTTGCCGCCTACGGAATGTTGCTTCGCGACTCGAAGTTCAAAGGCGATGTCGAGTGGGACTGGGTGGTGAAAGCCGCCAGCGAAAGCATCGGCGAAGATCGCAATGGCTACCGTAGCGAGTTTGTCAGCCTGGCACGTCAAGCTTCACTGTTACAGTAAACCTGTGCTGTGATGTGCTGTGACTGGGGCGTCTCGCCACAGCATTACTCAA
>CAYUNP010000117.1:0-7598 GCA_964446085.1 uncultured Pirellulaceae bacterium | reverse complement strand
CACAAACAAACATCGCATCAAACCTTTTTACGATTTGTCGTCACACTCACAGGAGGCATCAGTTCACCTGGCGCGTGTTCCAGGCGTCCTTCCTCACGCGCTGCGACGATGCTCATTCGGATTCGGTTGTTCGGGTTTTCAACCAGTCGAATCAGTTTTACTTCCTTGAACCCAAGCCAATTCAACAAAGCCTGAATACACTCGGGGCCGTTAGGAAACCAGGACATTTCATAGACACCCGACATAACGCGAGTGGTACTCTCCCGGGACATCGACATACCAGTCGGATTGTCCGGAACCGAAGTTCCTGCCGTGCTAATGAACAGGATGTCTTTGGTGAGATCGGCAGCGATCTTCAAACCCGTGATCGGATCGGGAAGGTGATAGAAAATGCCGCTGAAGTATGTGAAATCAAACGGCTGAAGTTCCTGCTTCGGCAAATCATACAGGTCCATTACGTCAAAACGAAGCTTGTCCACCGGAGCCGTCTTACGATGCTGCTGGGCAAACTTTGCCTGGTTGATCCAGTGCTCCCGTACGTCAAATCCCACAACGTTCGCCGCACCAAATTCACGCGCAAGAAAACAATACGCTCCACCGTTACACGCACAGTCCAGAAACGTCTTCCCTTCCAGCATTGAATCCTGATAACAACCTTTCACCAGGTTGGTGAACTGCTTACGCGGCGAAATCAAAGTCACGCCATCGTTTTCCCCTTTGGGCAACGTCCCCGTCGGCGAAAAGACTTTACCGGTATGCACGTCATCGTTGAGTTCAATGTCGTGGTGCCAAGGTCCGAGTTCACGGATTTTTTCGATGAGTGCCTGATTATCCAACGCCTGGTCCTTTGTTTATTTTGGTTAAGTCATCCAAGTACTATAGAATAATCTTCATGACTGACTCTGCAAACGACCCGAGCGCAGCCAATCCAAAACCAACCTTGCGGGAGCGATCCATGAAGTTGCTATCACGAGCATTGCGGACTCTCTGTATTGGCTACGCGGTGTTGATTGGATTGCTGATGCTGTTTGAGACAATGCTGGTTTACCCCGCTCCAAAATTTCCATCGGGAAACTGGGAGCCCGGATTCTCACATGAAGACGTTGAATTCCGCTCTGCTGATGGTGTCAAAATACATGCCTGGTTGATGCGGAACTACGAACCACGTGAACAGCCTCGCTACATCCTCTATTGTCATGGGAATGGAGAAAATGTTGCTCACGCCAGCGGGTGGAGTGGACTCGAGATTGTTCATCAGCTGGGTGGACACGTTTTGGTGTTCGACTACCGCGGCTACGGAAAGAGTGAAGGATCTCCACACGAAGCGGGTATCAAGCTCGATGCTGAACGAGCTCTGGAGGTCCTGTGTGATAAATTTGAGATCGAGCCCTCTGAAGTGATTCTGATGGGACAGTCGCTCGGTGGGGGCGTGGCGACTCACCTCGCGGCGACGCAGGGTTGCAAAGCACTTGTTCTGCAGAAAACATTTAGTTCGTTGCCAGACGTTGCTGCCTCAATGTACCCCTTTGCCCCGGTTCGCTGGTTGATGCGAAATCGATTCGACTCTGAAACCGCTATCGAAGACTACGAAGGACCACTGCATCAGTCGCACGGAGAAACCGACAGAGTCGTTCCGTTTCGCTTTGGGGAAAAGGTATTTGCCAAAACCAGCCATCCATTGAGTAAATTTGTGAATCTGAAAAAGTGTGGACATAACGATGGTTTCCCTGACAACTATTGGAGCGAACTGGACAATTGGCTTGATGAAGTTGACCGTCACGTGATGGAATCGTCAGAAAAGTAGCATTTTGACGTCTGTGGCAATCCGAAATTGCATATTAACAACTGCTTTCACAAACAGCGTTCCTATCAAAGGCTATATTTCGAAGGATATAACCTTTTGAAGAATTGCACTTATGAAAAACATTCTCGTTACGGGTGGCGCTGGCTACATCGGCAGCCACACTTGTCTTGAGCTTCTTGAAGCTGGCTTTGACGTCACCGCAGTTGACAATCTCTGCAACAGCTCCGAAGAATCCCTCAAACGGGTTCAGAAGCTGACCGGAAAATCACTCGACTTCCACAAAGTTGACTTGCTCGACATGGATGGCCTGCGTGATGTCATGAGCACCAGGAAATTCGACGCCGTGATTCACTTTGCTGCCCTGAAAGCCGTCGGTGAAAGCGTTGCCAAACCGTTGCTGTACTATCGCAACAATATCACCGGAACCACCAACCTGCTGGAAGTCATCGAAGAGGCAGGCGTCAAGAATTTCGTATTCAGTTCCAGCGCCACGGTTTACGGAATTCCAAAGTCGCTACCGCTGACCGAATCCGCGGATACACCAATTCAGGAAGTCACCAATCCTTACGGTCGTAGCAAACTGATGATGGAATATGTGCTTCGCGATTGGCAGGCAGCGAATACGAATGTCAACGTTGCCTTGTTACGTTACTTCAATCCGGTAGGCGCCCATGCGTCGGGTGATATCGGTGAAGATCCAAACGGGATTCCAAACAACTTGCTACCTTATGTTTCGCAGGTTGCGGTTGGAAAGCTTGAGCAATTGAGCGTCTTTGGAAATGACTACGAAACCGATGACGGGACTGGCGTTCGTGACTACATTCACGTCGTTGATTTGGCCAAGGGACATCTAAAGGCACTCAATGTTCTGGACAGTGATCCCGGAGTCGTTGTCTACAACCTTGGGACAGGCAACGGATACAGCGTTCTGGAAATTGTCAGTGCGTTTGAGAAAGCAGCTGAAAAACCGATTCCCTACAGGATCGTAGATCGGCGTCCCGGTGATATCGCAGCATGCTTCGCCGACCCCAAAAAGGCGGAATCAGATCTTGGCTGGAAGGCCGAAAACGGAATCGAAGAAATGTGTGCCGACGGATGGCGTTGGCAGTCACAGAATCCGGACGGCTACAAGTAGGACAGTGGATCCTTGATGTACAAAGAGATCTACGAAGCCGTCGCGGCCAATGACATCGAAAAAGTTCTTTCGCTGATCGATGTTGATGAAGCCGCGATCCACGTCACGGACAGCAACCAGCGAACTCCGCTCACCGTAGCCTTTGCATACAAGCGTTTTGAACTTGCCGCCAAACTGATTGAGCGCGGCGCCAACGTTTTCGCCATGAACCATTCTGACAAATGGGGAATGCGTTACATCGTTGAGAAAGACGGGCTTTCGCCGAATCTCCGCAAACAACTGCTCGAAACTGCGATCACTGCAGACGTCTGTCAGCAAGAAATTTTCCAGGCAGTTTGGCGCCGCAATCGCGAAGCGGCGGAGTCAATTCTGCAAACCAACCCAACATGCGTTTCAATGCGGCACGCCGATCCCGATGGAGCCAACGGCTTCTACAACTCGCTGCCGTGGTGTGGACTGACACCCCTGCACTATGCCGTTATCGCGGGTGATCAGCAAATGGCGGGACTGTTGCTTGACGCGGGTGCCGAAGTTGACGCCATCCCACACGGACACAAACCAGACTCTCGCCATACGCCGTTGTATTACGTTCCAGAGGGAGGCGAATCGATTGCGCAACTGCTGATCGATTGCGGTGCGAATGTCGATCACACCACGCTCTATCTCAGTGGAGGCAGCAAGTCGATGCAGCAAGTGGTCGTTGCCAACGGCGGTGGTGGAACACCTTTGTTTGCTGCACTGACCATTGGAGATATCGAAAAAGCGACAACATTGATTCGCGATAATCCAGACTGCATCAATGACCGCTTGCCCGACTCCCGAATTGATACCCCGCTACATCTTGCGGTGAAAGTTGGCGCTTTCGATGTTGTGAAACTGTTGATTGCCCAGGGCATGGATGTGGATACGCCAACCTCTCGTGGCTTCACACCACTTTCGCTTGCCCCGGAAATGTACTGCCCAATGGAGATGTTTCAACTTCTGGTTTCCAAAGGTGCGGATGTTCGTGCGGGAACGGACTCAACGTTGCGGGCAGCTATCTGGCAACATGCTTACCGACACTGGGACTACGAAGCAGTGATTCGTTTTCTCGTCCAGCAAGGCTCGAAACCGCGTGGACTCTGGAACTGTGCCAATGCTGGAAATTTGGAGCTGACAAAAATGCTGCTGGAACTTGGGGCTGATGTTAACGAAACCGACGAGTTCGCTTTTTATCAGATGCGACCGCCGTCCCGAAAAGGAAATACACCACTGGACTACTGCACTGGCGTGGCCGGAGAACATGTTCACGCGGAGATCGCAGAGTTACTTTTAGCCCACGGTGGAAAACACGCGAAAAAACTCAGCGACTAAGTTCGAATCAATGCAGGCACGAAGCGTAAGTTTTCACGTTGCGCATTTAAGAGCAGGAGGCTCGGCATGTGTTAGCCTGTCACTTTAGTGGCAGGCATGGAAGCTCATACATAACAGCGTTAGTCCTGAAGGGACGGCAGATGCTTTCCAGAATTGCCTCATGCCGCCGCTTCCGCGGCCAAGAGCAGCATCAAACAAAAAGCGCAATGAATGGGCACTGCGGTCGATTCACTCGCTCGCACCAATTGACTTACGGCCACCCATGTACGGTCGCAAGGATTCCGGAATTGAAACGCTCTTATCTGCGTTTTGATGATTCTCCAAAATCGAAATCAAGGCTCGGCTCAACGCGAAAGCAGTTCCGTTGAGTGTGTGGACGAACTTGGTGCCTTTGACGTCTTTTTTCTTGTAGCGAATGTTGAGCCGCCGCGACTGATAGTCGGTGCAATTGGAAGTAGATGTCACTTCACCGTATTCTCCAGCATCACCGCGACCAGGCATCCAGGCTTCGAGGTCGAACTTACGATACGCAGGTCCACCAAGGTCACCCGTCGCCGTGTCAACGACGCGGTAGGGAACCTCGATGGCGTCGAACAGATCGCACTCGATCTGACGAAGCTCATCATGCATGGCATCGCTTTCTTCCGGCAACGTGAAGGCGAACATCTCGATCTTGGTAAATTGATGAACGCGATAGAGTCCACGTGACGCGCGACCTGCGGCTCCCGCTTCGGTACGGTAACAGTGACTGATGCCACAAAGTTTGATCGGCAGTTCTTCATCGAGTACCGTTTCGCCCGAGTACAATCCGCCCAGCGTAATCTCTGCAGTTCCGATCAGTGAAACATCTGTCTCTTCGATGCTATAGATTTGCGTTTCCGGTCCGCGAGGATTGAATCCGATACCTTCAAGGACACTGTTTCGTGCCAGGTCCGGTGTGACCGTTGGTGTGAAGCCTCGCTTGACCAACTCGTTAACGGCGAATTGTTGTAGCGCCAAATCCAGCAACACCAATTCCCCTTTGAGAAAGTAGAAGCCAGCTCCGGTAGTACGTGCTCCCCCTTCGAAGTCAATCCAGTCGTGATGTTGGCCGAGCTCCAGATGATCCATGACTTCGAAATCGAATTCGCGAGGCGGAGTCTTGCCGTCAGAGATCTTCAAGTTGGCTTTGTCGTCCTTTCCGATTGGGGCATCCGGATGAGCCATGTTCGGGACGAGCTTTTGAATTTCGCGGACTTCACCTTCGAGTTTGTCGTGCTCTTCCTGAGCCACCCCTTTTTGTTCGCGTAGCTTGCGAGCTTCTTCTTTAAGCGACTCACGTTCGGCGTCGTCCCTGGCTTTACCGATCAGCTTCGATTTTTCATTCGACTGCTTGTTCAGTTCTTCGGCCTCTTTCAGTTTCTCTCGACGCGCTGTCTCAAGCTCGACAAACGAATCAAGATTGAGGCTCAAATTACGATTTGTGCAGTTCTGCTTAACGGCGTCGATGTTTTCGAAGATGAATTTGCGGTCGAGCATTGAAGTCTGGATAAAAGGTTGCGAAATTGGCAAAAAATTGAGCCCGCATGGTACCAAAACAGTTTTGAAGCCGATACGCGGCCAGACACCGAAGCTGCGACTGGAAGATTCACCGATTCGCCGTTAGAATCCGGGACGATTCATACCGATTGCCCGTAAGAAAACTCAATCAATTCATGTTTGATTCACTCCAAGACAATCTCAAAGGTGCCTTCAAGTCACTTCGCGGAAAAGGCAAGCTGACCGAAGGTAACATGCGCGAAGGCCTGAAAATGGTCGAGCAATCGTTGCTTGAGGCCGATGTGAGCTATGACGTTGTCAAGCAGTTCATGCATTCGATCACCGATGAGGCGCTGGGCGAGAAAGTCCTGCTGGCTCTCGAGCCTTCCGAACAGTTTATCGGGATCGTCAACCGGGAACTGATCAATTTGCTCGGGCCCGTCGAAGATGGTCTCAATCTGGGCAAAGACGTCAACATCATCATGATGTGTGGCTTGCAAGGTGCCGGTAAAACCACGACTTGCGGTAAGCTCGCCAAGCTTTTGATGCGGCAAAAGGTTAAACCAATGCTCGTCGCGGCTGACTTGCAGCGTCCTGCCGCCATCGATCAGCTTCACGTCATCGGTGAACAGGTTGGCGTTCCGGTTTACTCGGATCGTGAAAACAAAGATCCCGTACAGGTCTGCCGCGATGCGGTTGCCAAAGCCAAAGCTGACGGCGTAAAAGTCATCATTCTCGACACGGCCGGTCGTCTGGCGATCGACGAAGAGTTGATGCAGCAGTTGAAAACCATCGACCGCGATGTGCAACCGGACCATGTATTTCTTGTGGTTGACGGCATGACCGGGCAGGATGCCGTTCGCAGTGCAGGTGCTTTCCATGAAGCACTTGAGCTCAACGGCGTCGTGATGACGAAGCTTGATGGCGACACCCGCGGCGGTGCTTTGCTGTCGGTGAAGCATGTGACTGGCGTGCCAATTCGCTTCATCGGTATCGGTGAGCATCTTGATGATCTGGAGTTCTTTCGCCCGGAAGGTATGGCCAGCCGCATTCTCGGCCAGGGCGATATCGTTGGCTTGTTCGAGCAGGCCAACAAGCTGGTCGACGAAGACGAACAAAAGCGGATGCAGGAGTCGCTGGAGAAGGGCCAGTTCACGATGGACGACTTCCGCAACCACATGCAGAAGATCGCCAAGCCCGGCTTGATGATGAAGATGATGGGGATGCTCCCCGGAATGGGCCAAATGAAGGAAGTAATGGCCCAGGTTAACCAGGACGAACAATCCTCACAGATTAAACGCATGGTCGGCATCATCGACAGCATGACTTCGGCGGAACGAAAAGATCCCTCGATTGTCGATGCTCGGCGGCGGCAACGGATTGCGGCGGGTTCGGGTACAGGGGCTCAACAGGTCAACGAGCTGATGAAGCAATATGACATGATGAAAGGCATGATGACTGGCATGGCTGGCATGGGAGCCGGTGACCGGGTGCAGAAAATGCAGGAAATGCAGCAAGCCATGATGGATCCGGCTCAGAAGCGACTTCCCGGCAACAAGAAGGGAACTGGCAAGAAACTAACGAAGAAAGAGCAGGCCAAACGCAAGAAAGACCGGCTTAAGCAGCTCAAGCAGATGAAGAAAGACAAGAGAAACAGGAAGAAAGAGACTGACGGAGACGACAGCGAAAACAAAGACAAGCCAAAACGTATTGATGACGATGGCAAAAACGAAAAAGACAAGAGAAACAGGAAGAAAGAGACTGACGGAGACGACAGCGAAAACAAAG
>CAYUNP010000116.1:0-16734 GCA_964446085.1 uncultured Pirellulaceae bacterium | reverse complement strand
AACAGCTCGGAGAGCTGAGCGACATTGTCGCTCGATTCTCCGAATCGAAAGCGCCCTGCTTAAGCAGGACGATCTCTTCAGGATGAACACCACTAGATCAGCACCAGGCTTTCCAACAGGAGTCGAAGCTTTCTCAGCTCTCCATCATGATCGACATCTGCGTGCGGCTGAATGTCAACGCACAACGTTCGCCGAAAGCTCTCTTTTCTGAGCAAGTTAATCAATCGGCCGTAGTCGATAATTCCCTGGCCAACACGCACCTGCAAATTGTCCGGAGTCGAATCGCGCAGGTAAACATTGTGCACGTAAGACAACAACTTCTCATAGTTCGGCGGCTCGGCATTGCCAAAGTGATAATGGCTTGGATCCATTGCCAGCCCGATGCCTTTGACGTGACCGCAGATGACAGAAACCGTATCGACATCTGCAGAAAGTCGTCCGACTTCTGTTCGCATTCCCACACGAACGCCATGCACGTCCGCAATTTTCACCAGTCGCTTGTAACGTTCAACTTCTTCGTTGAACGGAGTACCATGCTCGCTGGCTCGGACGGTCAAAGATACGATCTTCGCAGCCTTTGCCAACTCACAACATTTGGTGAATGTTGTAAAATATTCCTCACCTTGATCTTCGATGCGCAAATCCAAACCGGTAACGACCAACCGACAGGTGTTCAGGCAGGTTTCGAGTGCAGCATCAAAATTGTTTTTGATATCCGACGGCTTCAGATGATTACCGCACTCGTAGACTCCCAGTTCAATATGAGAGAATTCGAGGTGGGCCAGCTTTTCGATTGTTTCCGAAAGTGGCAGGTCGGGATAGCATTGCGTAGTTGCGGCAACAAACACACGCAGACTCCTTTTGCGCAAATCAATTTGGGCGTAAAAATGAACTGAATAACAGCCGGGTCAGGCCGTCGCCAAACCGTGAAGATAGAGTCAATGCCGAAGTTTTACAACACCAGCAGGAGCAAGCCGACTTGCCCGTTATTACAAAAGAATTGAGCAAGCGGTATCGCGGCTTTCTGGCTTTGGACAGCGTGAGCCTGCAGATCGACCAAGGCGAAGTTTTCGGACTGCTGGGCCCCAATGGCGCCGGAAAGTCCACGCTAATCCGCTGCCTGTTGGGCTTTTTGAAGCCGTCCTCAGGAAGTGCAACCGTCGACGGACTGGACTGCTATCTGCAGCGAGTTGCCGTACATTCCAAGCTGTCCTATTTACCGGGCGACGCTCGCATGTACCGCACGATGCGGGCCAGAGGATTATTGAAGATGTTCGCTGGGCTGCGAGAAGGCACCTCCTACGAAGACGCAGTTCGCGTTGCCGATCGACTGGAACTCGACCTTTCACGCTGGGTGGGACTGATGTCGACGGGCATGCGTCAGAAACTTGCCCTTTCCATTTGCCTGTCCGTCGACGCACCGTTGCTGATCCTTGATGAGCCCACAGCGAACCTTGACCCAACGGTCCGCGGGCAAGTTCTGGAATTGATCTCCGAGGCGAGGAAGCGTGGGCGAACCGTTGTTTTCTCTTCACATGTTCTGTCTGAAATCGAAGACGTCTGCGATCGAGTCGCCATTTTGAAATCGGGCAAGCTGGCGTTTCAGCAATCATTGGAAGACCTCTCCTGGCAACATCGCATCCGGGCAACCACCAGCATTTCGGTTACCGATCAGGTTGACAAACTGAATACGCAACAGCGACCGACAATCATTCAAAACGAAGACAGAGTCATGATCGAGACAATGGGAGAACTTTCGCCCATCCTGAAATGGCTTTCCGATATGCCATTGAGAAATGTCACCATCGAGCCAGTGGGACTTCGGTCCGTTTACGACAGAATCCATCGCTCCGAGGAACCAACACCTGAAACTGAGGCTGCATCATGAGCATCAGTCGAGCTTTGCGACGGAAGTACTTTAGCGAATCGTGGTTGCTGTGGACGGCGATCGCGTTCGGTGTTGCCATTTTCTGTTGGATTCGTGTACGTGTCGTCGGCGAATTTGACACGTCTCAGTTTCGTCAAATCGTGGACCTGCTTCCCAAAGACTGGCGAAAGTTCTCGTCCGTCGATTTTGACTGGCTGGTTTCCTATCTCGGTCGCACTGCATTGACGCTCGATGAGCCGATGTTGCTGCTGTTAATTTGCAGCTGGATGATCGTTCGCGGTTCGGATGTCGTTAGCGGTGAACTTGGTCGCGGCACGATGGAAATGCTGTTGGCTCAACCCGTGAGCCGCATGAAAGTCTGGTGGACGCATGCGTTTTGGACCTTTGTGGGCATGCTTGGACTGATTGCAATCACCTGGTTGTTTATGGCGATCGGTATTTGGACAACCAGCGTTGAAGAGACTTCTTACATGGAACTGAACCTGGGAATCATGAAGGTTCCGCTAACGTCTGCCGAACCGATCGTTGAAACGATTGCGATGTCCAGCAAAGTCAATCCGATGTTGTTTCTGCCAGGTGTCGTGAATCTGTTTTCGTTGTGTTTCTTCCTTGGTGGATTTTCTGCGTGGTGTTCAGCCATGGATCGATTCCGTTGGCGAACTCTGGGCATTGTTTCTGGCTTTTACTTTCTGCAGGGCGGCATGAAAGTTCTGGCAATGGCGTCGGAGTCACTCAGCTGGATTCGATTCGCGACCGTATTTGGCTACTACGGACCCGCCAACTCAGTCGAATCAGCTCAAACGAGTATCTGGAACTGCTTCGTATTCTTTAAGTTCGGCTCACAGGGCCAGCTAATGCCCGGACCGCTACTGAACAACCTGCTGTTACTTTCGCTGGGCGCCTTGCTTTACGTTTGGGGCAGTCGAATCTTCAAGAAACGAGACCTTCCGGCGCCGATTTAGTCCATCTGGCGCACTCCGACCAGGGCTGGTGACTATCGCCACTCAAACTTTCGTTTCAAATCCGGTGACAGAACTCTCAGTTCATTCGGATATCGGAAATCCAACAGCTTTCTTGCTGACAACGACCTGGCAGTCTTGACGATCTCATTGAGACGATCCTCGGACCAAACACCCTTAAGACTGGCGGATTGGCTTCTGGACCAAATCACCTGCCCCTGATAACTCAACTTCGCAGAACAGGTCTTTGGCGTGAGGGTAACGTTTCGAGTTCGTGGTTTTGCACCGCCAACGATGTTGTATCTTTCCGTTTGACTACGCCCTTCTGAATACTTGAAAGTGAGAACGAAATCACTTTTACGGACGACCCGGATGTCTCCTTCTTCCATGACCTCATCAATCAGATCTTCAAGTTGTCTTTCAACACTGCTGTCCCCAATATCAAAGTCCAACTGCAGAGAATCACCGGGGCCAAACTCAATAATGTCATCAACAGAAAGCGTCTTCGCGAAGGCTTCAATCTCTTCAACGTCAAGCCGTTCGTAGTCGACGTTAACCAATGCCGGTTTCTTGCTTTCGCGATCGCGTTGAAAATGGCGTCCGCCACGGGCTCCCACCATCATGCCACCGAACCCTCCACGTGCGGAGGATCGGGTAAAATCAACCTCTCCTTTGATCCGCGTGGAATTCGAAAAATTCTGCGTTCCGTGTGCGCCGCCTCGTGCGATGCTGCCGATTTCGACCTCAAGCTCGAGGTCGTAGATAGTGCCGTGTAACGTCTCAACCAACGTGGGACCAAGCAAAGGAAAACGATCTGTAAATGTCGAACTTACTCCAACGGACATAGGAAGATCATGTTGGGCCACAGGCTTTCCAGTCGCCAGGTCGTAAACGGTAAGCCTCTCCCGCTCAACGCGTGTTGCCGTTTTACCATCTGCATTCACATTGGCAGATGACTGGCTTGCGTTTTTACCAAGCGCCAATCCTCCAACGCACTTTTTGCTCTCGACGTCGATCACATGCAACGATGCGCTGCCGGGACCAAAGTAAAACACGTGCTTGCCATCATCAGTAACCTGAACTCTGCTTCTGCCATGCAACCTGCCGCCATGAACGATATGCGTCGGCTTGATTCTGTCTTCAAGGTCGAAGAACACGAGATCGCCTTTGTCGTTGATCACAAAGCCACTGTCGTCACTAAAGAGATGTGCTCTGGGAGACCAAAACGAATCGTACGGCACGACGCTAACCTGTTTCAGAGTTTCATCCTCATGACTCCACAACTCAAGCTGCTGGTTCCGCATCGAATTTTCGCTATAAACCAGAATCCTTCGCCCCGAAGGTGACATCGAAAGAACCTCTCCTTCGTCGCCAATTTGTTCCGAATTCTCATTGGTGATGACGGTATCACTTTCAATGTTTGTGACGACCAAAGTTGGGTCTCCACTGAATGGAGAATAGACAATCAGTGCTACATGGCCCGACTGCGGCGAGTAGCAAACCCGGTCGACCTGGGGGTGCAATCCTGCTGGAACAGAGAAGGCAAGAGAGAACGGATTGTCGTTCAGACTCACCGGTTTCAACTGTTCAGACGATACATTAATCGCACGCGTATTGAGCGAAATACTTTTCATCTTCGCAACGTCACGCGCCGCCACGTTGTTGGCAACAAACTGATCAATCAGATCCAAACGCCTCGCGAGCAGTATCTGCAAATCTTCGTCATATTCCTCGCGTTGTGCAGCAAGTGCCTCATCCTGCTTGCCAGAGAACCGGGATCGATAGCGAGCAGCGTATGTCGCATCAGATTCCCGAAGCTTCGAAAGTGGAACTGTGAGCGACTTGCCATCTTCTTTTTCCAACACCACCTTGTTGCCGGATTCCATGCCGACAAGCCGAGCTTTGATTTTGAACTTCTTGTTCGCAGAACTCCAGGTTCTCAGTTTCAGGGGCGCCACGGTGCGATCGTAAAACCACCAGCGAGCGTGACCGGTCATTCTCTCGCTCTTCAAATCACCACTGCGCCCAACAGTCTCCACTGTCCCGTTAAAGGCATTCAGGCCGATCACAATTCCAAAGGCGACACCTTCCGGAAATTGTTCGTACTTGATGATGTCGCCAACCATCAGATTCGGATTTCGTTTGGCCAGAAAATTATGACGTTTCTGATCGACCATCAACTCGTTGCGCCGCTCAACCAGAATCCGCACACCCTCAGGCAGGTCGTCTGCTTCTTCGACCGCGAAAGGATTGTCAACACCTTCACCCCTGGCTTTCGCTTCTGCTGTTTCCTGATCTCGCTTACTCAACTTGCTCAAAGGAACCGCGATCGTTTTCCCGTTAGCTTTCTTGAGTCGGACCTTGTCGTCTTCGATTGCGACAAACGAAGCTTCGATCTCAAACTTTCCGTCCTGTGATTTCCACTTACGAAGTTTCTTCTCGGCTTTCTTGTTGACCTTGTCGACGAACTCCCAAACCGTCGTAAAGGGAACAGTTCGCTTGTCGAGTTTACCGCGACGTCCGATTTTCTCCAAAACCATCGACGCTCTGCTTAATTCGATAACCAACCCGTAGGTCAGGCCGTCGTGAATGTCTTCATATTTGACAATGTCACCGGGACTTGGCGCTTTCTGAAGTTGTGCAACCGCATTGTTGGAAACTGAACTTGTCACCACCAGAGCAATGACCAGGCAAAAGAAACTGTGGATGCCAAACGCTTTACAGGAAGATCGCAATTTCATGGTTGGGGAAATTCAACATTAATGTATGGAAGTTAACAGACAGCTAAAACAGCCTATTGGATCAGGCCATCGATTTCCATATCGAAGCTTGGTTCTTACCGCACATTCATCAATTTCCATTCTTCATACTGGTAGTTTTGCCGATTGACGAAGCAGAAGAGGCTTTGATTTTTAATATTCCGATGCGTGAGCGACAGATCCCTCGTAACGCGGCAAGTTATTATTTCCGCTCGCTAACGAATCAAGACGCATAGATATTCACGTTCTCGAAGCGTTTTGAACCAAGTTCAGCGGGAAGCTGCTTCATCTCGAAGATATTTCCTGATGCATTTTCGCCGCACATCTCGACGATGTTCGATGAAGTGCTCAGGAGGCAGCGATTCGCCTTCGGTGATATTGATGACCTGAATTTTGACCCGGTTCTTGAACCAGGGAATCGCCCTCGCCAGAAACTTGTCTTCATCGAATTTTGTTGCGTTGTAGTTGAATACGACCAGCGACTGAAGCGTACCAGTTGCCGCAAGCTGCTTCATCAATCCGTTCTTGATCGGTTTATCCAACAGGATTCGAACTTCTTTCAACTGCGGAAACAAATTCCCGGAGTAACCTTTTGAAGAAGACGTGAACTGAACCGTTTCCAGTTTGCTCAGTGATTTTAAAACTGAAAGATCCACTTTTTCGAAATAGGAAAGATAGAGCTCGCGAAGATTCGTCAGCTGATCAAGATCCGAAATATCCAAAATCCGCTGTGGCTGCGAACTCAAATGCGATGCGAGGAATTCACTGCCAAGCCAGTCAATATCGAAAGAGAGCGTTTCGAGGGAGTCAACTTCTGCGATTGATCCTGCAAGGGATTGAGCATAACAGGGAAACCAAAAATGCCTGACATCGTCGGAGTCCCCTGATCCACGATAGGCAAATGCCGACTGCTTCAAGTCTTCGAGATATTGAAAATTATTGGCGACATGGTCACTGATGGAATAACCAGGCACATCGAACGGCTCGAACTTACCAACGGCCCCCAGTGTCAACTCCCATAGCAAGTCATTGTCACCGACTCGACCCGTGACGCCGATTTCACTTTCAAGTACATGCACAAAGGCCTCTCGTTCGCCAGGCTGTTTATCCTGCGATAGTTTGAAAACGCAATTTTGAAGCGTAAGACGACTAATATTCTTCTGGCTTTTTAATTGAGCTGGCTCGAATTCAAACTGAGCTGAGTCAAGAAAAATTGCTCCCGCACCATCGCCCATTGAGTCAAGCATTCGCAGAATGGCAGTCGAGTTTTCTACATTCGCAGTCGAGTTTTCTTTTCCTGCAATCCTTTTTATGAAAACATTCAGTACCGAGTTCAATTCAAAATCCTTGATCGATTCCGCGAATTCTGCGATCTTGCCATCGCCATGCTCTGTCATCAGATACAAGGCCGGGCAATCGATCGAGACGTCGCCGTTGAATTCACCCGGTAGAAAGTCACACTCATCAAATGTAACTGCAACCCCGAGTTGAAAGGTATCTGCCAGTTGCTGACTGCTGAGTTTGCAATTCCTGAAGTCCAGTGTTACAGGCTGTAGACGCGACAGACTTTTCAAGTCGACCGAAGCCCCCATGTCTTCGATAACAAATTTGCACAAACCCGTTGTAATTCCAGTCGAATCAAATTGCCCGAAAAAGTCCGTGCCAGAATCTGCCGAAAAGCTGACCAGCAGATGCTCCATCGTACCTTTCCACTGTGGCAACTGATGAACAACCCGTACGTCAGGATCGCCATTGATCGTCTTTACGTAGGCAGCACGAGCCATATCGAAAGGCCTATTGCCCAATAACAGCGTGAAGATGTCATACTTACCCCCAATAAATGTCAGACCGCACCCGACAACAACGGTCAGCCACGACAACCACCCATTGTTCCAGCGCATTCTCGCCTTTGAATTCCCCAACAATCCAAAAGCCGTTGCGATTATCGCAGCGGAGACCAGACACGCAATCGCCAGATAAAACACATTGACGCTGCCATTTCGATACACAAGCAACGTCAAACAACCTGAATACGAAATAGCCAGAAAAGCTCCGACGACCAACCCAATTACAATCGGAAGTCTACAAATCAACCCGCAGCCGAGCATTGAGAAGAAGACAATCGTAGCTGGAACCAGCAAGGGCCTAACCCACCCAAGGTCAGAAATACCCGTGCCAAACATGTTGTTCACTGCCTGGAAGATAAACAGGCCGACCACTACAACGATCAGCAATCTGAAGCGTTTGGACGTGACTGCTGTAACCTGTAGGTCGTCCTCGTCGCTGTCATCGATCAACTTCTCCGAGCCCCAGATCGGACGGATCCATCGATCCAGTAGAAACGAAGCTGCGAATGAAAGCGCAAATACAGCAAGACAGGCTATTCCAAGAACAATCGCTGCCGTCGCCAGAGAGTTGATACCCGTTACCTTGGAGCCAACATCGTATCTGCCAGGTTCGGTTGCGGACAGATAGACGAATATCAAACTGCACATTGCGATCAACGCAACAATGGGCTGCCGTTTCGTCGCCGTGATAGCAGAGGTTAGAAACAGCAAACCTGTGTAAACCCAAATCAAACAAATGTAGATATTGAAACTGGATCGCCGCCCCGGTGTCGTCCAGCATTCAGGCAACAGGAACGCGAGAAACGCCAGAACGGCGCACAGAAGAAACGTCCGCTCGAATTGTGTTGGAATGAGTTTCACAAACCAGATTCTAGCAGCATCTGATTTACGATTCCAATGGCCAGACCGCGGCGCAGGGTCCGTGCCCAAACACCTCTATCGAACAGCCACGATGTAGGCAATCCAACTCTCGTGGCTTGGATACTCTTCGGTTCGATACCACTCACCAGTATCTTCACCGTCCTCGTCTTCGCGATCGAAATACACATAGCTGTGACTGAATCCGGCTTCTTCAAGAAGCTCACGAACCTCGGGAATCGACCAGAACCGCCAATCATAGACGAACGCTTTCTTCAACTTGCTGCCGTCAGCAAACTTGAACGAAATATGAAACAGAGCTTCGGACGTTACCGGATTAAAACGTTCCTGCGTCCAGAAATAGCGAAACCCCTTTTTACCTTTCTTGATCGTTCGCTTGTCGACGCGACCTTCCTCGAAACAGCCACCGCCACCCATCATGTCCATCACCATGATCGACTGATCCGCCATATTGGAACGTACAACTTTGAAATATTCCAACACTTCGGCACGTGTCTTGAACAACCAGAACGAAAAGTTCTGCGCCGCCAAAACATCAACTCGCGGACGGTTAACTTTGCGAACGTCCTGTTCAAGAATCTTGACACGATCCTTTTGATGCTGAGACAGCGGAGCAAAGTTGTGCTCATCGCCCCATGCGATCGGTTCCGGATCGAGATCGACGCCCAGAGAGGTTCGTTCGCGTCCGCGCCGCACCCATTCACAACAGATCGCATAGGTGCCACAGAAATCTTCGCGAAGCGACTTTGGCTTGCGGCCAAACTCATCCTTGAAAGCCTGCTCAAAGAAGTCGACTTCGTGTTCGGGAGATTGAACGGATTTCTGGTAGCAAACATACTTGTCAGCTTGTTGAGCCAACGTTTTTTTCTTGGGTTTTCCCACGTCTTGAGCCTGTCAACGGATTTCTCGGGTGCGTCTCACGTGGGTGTATCTTAGGTAGAAAGCTCGCCGGAGCAACCGCCAGGACGGCGTTGTGTCTGACAGCCGAAATATGGCTCAATCGCGTCGAATCAACTAGGCCGCGTCTTCGTCACTGCGGCGAACGGCTTCTTCGGATATTTCGCCATCCTCGCTGACGTCTTCGAACCGCACGCTAACTCGCTTGGAAACACCACTTTCCTGCATCGTGATGCCGTAAAGAGTGGTCGCAGCGGTCATCGTTTTCTTGGAATGCGTCACGATCACGAACTTCGTCCAGCCAAGAAAACTCTTGAGCACATCGATGAACCGCCCAATGTTCGCCTCGTCAAACGGAGCATCCACTTCGTCCAGAACACAAAATGGGCTGGGGCGGAACTGGAAAATCGCCATCAGCAATGAAACTGCCGTCAACGCTTTTTCGCCACCACTAAGCAACGAATTATTGAACTGAGGCTTACCTGGTGGCGTCGCGATAATCTCAACGCCAGCATCGAGTGGATCAACATCAGCTTCGAGAATGATGTCCGCTTGCCCGCCGCCGAAAGTTTGGCGGAACAATTTCTGAAAGTTGGTACGAATTGCTTCCAGAGTTTCTACAAACAGTTTGCGGCTATCGGCGTTAATCCGAACGATAATCTTTTCCAGCGTTTCTTTTGCCTGGACCAGATCTTCGTACTGTCCGTTGAGATGATTGTAACGGGCCTCAAGTTCTTCCAGTTCGTTCAATGCTTCGAGATTGACTGAACCGATCTGGCCAAGCTTCTTTCTCAGATCGGAAATCTCGCGATCAATTTCTTCGCGCTCTGCGTTTTCGTCAAACTCCTCGCCGGGAGCTTCGAATTCATCCAGCGATGCGATATCAACATCGTAGTCTTCCCGCATCCGTTCGAGCAGTTGCTCACGTTGCATGCCGATTTGTTCAATTCGAAAACGACCCTGCGTCAGCTTGTCTTCGGCTTGTTTGAGCGCGTCACGTCGTTGGTTGATGACGTTGGTGATCTCGCGGCGCTGTCCGTCAATCTCCAACCGCTCACGGCTCATCGCAGCCAGCGTATCGGCCACTTCCTCTTTTTCGAGATTCAGTTTCGAAATCGCTTCAGTCGCTTCCCGGATCGCGACATCCGCGGCATCACGAGAAGAAGCATCATCCGAAATTTTGACCGTCAATTGCGTTTCATTCTCTTCTTGCTGAACCAACTGCTCGCGTTCGTCAGCGACCTGTGCCTGCAACGTCTCCAGTTGTTGTTCGTACTTGCCGACCGCGACCTTGGCCCTGGTGAGCTCCTTTTCCAGATTGTCCCGCTGCTTCTGCGTGTCGCGCGCGTCGCCTTCATCTTTTTCGATCAACTGACTCAATTGTGATGCCGCCAATTCGTTTACCGACAGATCATTCTGCTGCGATGCGAATGCAGCAGAGATCGTTTCCAGCAGCGATCCCGTCTGAGTCAATTCGGCGTTGGCGGCGTCGAGCTCATCTTCAAGCGAACCGACGCGACCAAGCACCTGATCCGCCTTGTCCGTTTCGGCCTGAAGTTTCGAAGAAAGCCCTGTGTTTTCTTCGATCAAATCCTGAACCTGACTCTCAGCAGTCGACTCAAGTTCTGTCAATTCGTTGACCTGTTTGAGACAGTCTTCGATCTCGGACTTGAGTTGAACCAGATTCTTCTTGATCGCTCGAAGTTCACTTCGACGGGAAACGATTCCACCGGTGACTGACTTTGGACCCGCGATAATTGTGCCGTCCGATTCAACGACTTCCCCATCAAGGGTCACAAACCGCACGTCTTTACCGGGACCGTTGTGAAGCCGAACCGCATCGCCAAGCGTCTTGCAAACCCAGGTTCCACCGAGCAACGTTTGAGCAAACTTCTCGTAGCGTGAATCGACTTGTACCAGTTCGTGAGCCCGGCCAACGATTCCGCTTTCGCCCGAAAGATCGACACGCAAACTTGCTCCCAGCGATGGCGGAGAAGTAAGCTGAACCAATCCGACACGTCCATCCAGTTTCAGTCTTTCGCTGGAAAGTTCATCAACCAGATTCCGTCCATCAACGACGATGTATTGAGCGACATCCCCAAGAGCAACATCAACGATGCCGGCGTGTTGAACATTTACCGCGACCAGGTCAGCGACCAAACCAACCACATCGGCGAGGTAGCCGTCGCGAGACTGTTTCGACTGCTGCAAAAGTTCACGAGCACCCGCATTGACGCCTTCGAGACTTTTCTCCAGTTCCTGGATCACTTTCTCACGCTGCGTCAAACCGGACTGTTGATTCTTCAGCTCTGAGAGTCGTTCTTTGCGGCCCGCAAGTTCCTGCTTGTACTGATCGAACGATTTGCGTGCTTCGGCCAGGCGGCCATCGGTTCGTTCGGCATCCGTTTTCAGCTTCTGCTGTTTGGACAGAACTTCTTCGTGAGTTTTCTTTTGCTCGCCAAGGTCTTTCTGCAGTCGCTCGACAACTCCGCTGAGACGATCGCGATCCCGTTGGCTGGCTTGTAGTTTCGAATCACTGGACGAAACCAGTTTGCCAAACTGTGTCACCAACAGCGACAGCTCACGATACTCATTGCGACGTGACTCACCACTTGCTCGAAGGGACAACAACGATTCGTCAACCGTTTTGTGCTGAGCCGAAAGTTTTTCGAGTTGATCAGACGCATCACGAAACGAAATCTCAGCCTTGTCGAGATCTTCTTTCCGTTTCTCGACACGCGTTTTAAGTTCCGCAGTTCGTTTGGAAGCCTGTTCGTTTTGAGCTTTGAGCTCTTCTTTACGTTGGTCGATGTCGATCAGTCGCGACTGATTGATCTGCAACTGCGAATCGTTTTGCGCAAGCTGCTCGCGAACGGTGCTGGAACGCTCCTGGGACGCTTCCAGCTTCTCCGTGAGCGCATCCAGTTTTTCTTCAAACGACTTCGCCTTTTTGGATTCCGTTTCGATAAAGTCTGAATGTTCTTTGGCAACTTTGGCCTGCTCGCTGACGACGGATTCGATTCCCGAAAGCTCTTCCGAGAAAGACTTCCAGTCGTTGACGCCAGCGAAGGTGCGAAGATGTTGAAGCCGATCTGAAAACTCGCGGTAGCGTGCAGCGCGAGAGGCCTGAGCCTTGACGCTGCGATAGCGACTGCCGACTTCCTCGACGATGTCCGCCAAACGGACAAGATTGCCGTGGACCCGGGCAAGCCGACGTTCGGCTTCGACTTTCTTTGCCTTGAAGCGACTGATTCCAGCGGCTTCTTCAAAAATGGCTCGCCGTTCCTTGGGACTGGTCGAGAGCATCCTTTCGACTTTGCCCTGCTCGATCAGGCTGTAGGCATCCGTTCCGACGCCCGTGCCGCGGATCAGGTTCTTGATATCCTTCAGGCGAGACGTGTCACCATTGATCAGATACTCCGTGTCGCCGCTACGATAGACCCGGCGACTGATGTGCACTTCGTCCGAATCAATGTTGAGTCGTCGGTCGGTGTTCTCCAGAACCAGTGTCGCCTGAGCAGCGTTGGAAGGCCGACGCGCGTTGGAGCCAGACGAACCTTTGAAGATGACGTCAGACATCTCCTTGCCGCGCAGCGATTTGGCACTCTGTTCACCCAACACCCATTTGATCGCATCAACGATGTTGGACTTGCCGGAACCGTTGGGTCCTACAACGACCGTAATGCCTGGCGGAAATTCGAAACGTGTCTTGTCCGCGAAGCTCTTAAAGCCACTAAGTTCCAGGGCCTTAAGCATTGACGAAGATTCCGGGGGTAAAGTGAAAAGGGTACAGTTTACAGGGTACGGGTTTCAGACAGAAAGTGCTTAAATCGTTGACTTTCGGAACTGTTTCCGCGCCCTGAGAACTTCTATCTTGCCCAAATTATTGTTCAGAGCTTTCGCCAGCGAAGAAACCCTTCATCTTCATCCAGGCTGAATTCCCGGCACCGGCTCTATCTTCATCAGGCAGGTTGCCATTGATCAAATCAGTGGTCACATGCTGACGGCGTTTGTCTTCAATTTCCGAACCGTTGCGAAACAGCTCAGGAGGAGCTTCGGCGAGATATCGACTCGACTCTTCTGGCTGGAGGTGATCTTCTTCGTATTCGCGATCCGTTCCGGGAACCGCGTTGACGACCAGGCGAGCGACCATCGTGTCGTCCCTGCGTGCACTTCGAAAGATTCGCAGGATTTTACCGTAGGAGAAATCACGGCTCGACAGAAGTTCGACCAACTCTGCCACCTGGGTCGAGCAATATGTTTCTTCGCGCCCGAATTCTTTTGAGTAATGAATCAGTTTAAGCCGTCCCGGGCCAGCAGATTGAATCGTTGCATTGCCGGTGTCGACGTACAGGAAGTCATCGGAAACCCTGGCGTCACCAAAGACGACGACTTCTGGCCGTTTGCTACGAGAGAAATGAACCATCGGATTCGATTCGACGGGCACAGTATGCAGGAAGAAATCCTTGAACTTGCGACCGTAGACCAACGGATGATCCGGGCTGCGTGTGCGTAGGGCGCGGAACGCACCGTATCGAGTTTCTGCACTATCTGATTGCATCAACATTTCGAGATAGAGTGCTGCATCTGGATCCTCGCTTACCGAAAGCGCCGTCAATGCGTGCCAGCGGAATGCCGGTTCGGTTTCGGCGACTTCTTTCAGAATCAACAGGCCATCTGAATTTTCACAGTAAGTCAACGCTTCTGCAGCGCGGAATCGAAGTTCCAAATCCGGATTCGTCAGCGATCGTTGCAGTGTCGGAATGGCTTTGGGACCGATGGCTTCCAAACGAAGTGCCGCTTGCGCACAAGTCGCCGGATCAGTCATCTGCCTACCAAGCTCATCCAATCGATCAACGAATTCCTGAGGCGTTTCGTTGTAGCGAATGTTTGCCATCACGTCGGAGAATCGACCAACATTTTGACGATAGATATCCGGTAGTTGCAATTCAATCGTTTTGTAGTCTCGCGAATTGGCAACGTTTTCCAGACCGTTGCCTGTAACGACATTGAATCGCCTGTTGACCGCTTGAGAGATCAACCGAGTCGTTTTTGGTCCATAGTTTTGAGTTCGAATGGACAATCCCAGTGGCCGATATTCCATCGTTTCACCACCGCCCAGAATCCAGCCATGAAGTTCACTCGTGGCGTCCTGACGTGATTCGAAAACAGAATCGACCAGCACCGGACCTTCAGCCAAACCTACGACCAAACCTTCTTTTAGTCGGCGTCCTTTGAATTGGGCAATTTTGCGCAACCGCGTGCGGAAAATCTGGCCATCATCGAGACTGGTGCCTTCCATGTTGGGCACAATCTTGATTTCCACGTCGAACAGATCGCCTTTGCGAGCTCCCGGAGGAACGTAGCCTTTCACGATCACCATCTCGGTGTTTTTGCTCTTTGCCAAATTGTGTGGATCGCTAATCCTGTCCTTGTGCGTCTTTAGCTCATCTATCAGGTGATCGCGAAACGAACCCGGCTTTGCCGGTGATCCCGTCCCATCGAGGTTCATCGCCAAACCGATGCCTTCGATTTTCACGTAGTCCATGCCCCACAGGCCGCATGTTTCGGAGATGTATTTTGGCCCCGCTGGCGATTTGTCTTTCAGCTGCGTAATGTCATCGTCAGGACTTTGAGATCGCTGAATCAGCCTGTTGCATCCGGTTGTCCATAACAACCCCCCGACGGCAACTGTTGCAGTGCAAGTCAGAAATGTGCGACGACGCAAATTGTGTTTTAGCGCAGAGAGTTTCTTCATCGGTTTGCCTTCCATGGCGAATGAAGCTCAGTAGTGCCAACGAAAACGACGTACCGTTGGCGCGTATTTTTCGCGAACCGTAGTGAGATCGCCGCAGGCAGTCAAGAGAAGTCATCAACGACCATGGGCAGCCTTCCCACCTTGCCCATCCTGCGTTTCACAGGCGAATTTGACCAGCCGATCGCGTCATACGCTTGCTTCGTGCTTGTATTTGTCACGATCAGCTTTGACGAACCGCTAGCCAAGCTCAACTACGTTTCCGTTTCAAGCGTAGAAGAATGATCGTGCACGATCTTCCACACTCCTTCAAGCTTCCGCAAAACCAACGAAAAGTTGCCGTCCTTTTTCACATCCTCAGTCCCCTCTTTGGCTGGCAGCACCAAATGCCAATTACCCAACACCAATGCTGACTCGTCTGACAACATCGTTGTTTCGAGTCCATCGAAAGTCAGCGTCCCCATTTTGTCTTTCGGGTAGGCCTTTTTGTAATTGTCCAGCGTCCCCTGCCAGCCACGTGTCGTTTTCCCTCCACTACTGAACGTGAGCTCTTCGGACTTCCAGTAGGTTTCCATAAACGCTTCGATGTCACCATCATTCCAACATCCGGCCTGAGTCGTCAAAATCTGTTCGATTTCATCGCCGGAGTTTGAACCCTGAAATGCAAACACGGATGCCAGGAATAGCGACAAAATTGCCAGGCGTTTATGGATCATCTGAATCTCTCCAATTGAATACGGTTGCTGATGTGATACTTTAACCGATTCACAAACCTGAAAACAAATATCGATCCATGACCGAAGATTCTGACATCGCAAAAACCTGCTGGTTCCTCACGGGAGCCACCGCCAGCGGCAAATCAAAGACCAGCCTTGAGTTGGCAAAGCAGATCAACGCCGAGATTATTTCGCTCGATTCGATGGCGATCTATCGTGGAATGGACATCGGAACGGCGAAGCCACCGGTTGCTGATCGCGGTGATGTGCCGCACCATTTGATCGACATTCGCGAACCCAATGAGACGTTTAGCACTTCACAGTATCGCGATGCGGCAATCGAAACGATTCAGGCAATTCGCGGACGAGGCAAAGAAGTCCTCTTTGTCGGCGGGACGGCACTCTATCTCAAGGCACTGCTTCGCGGGATGTTTGAAGGGCCCCCGGCTGACTGGGAATTTCGCAAACAGATCGAAAAAGAAATCGAAGAATCTGGCGGCGAGTTTCTTCATGAGCGATTGCAGATGGTGGATCCCGTCGCAGCTCACAACATTCACCCCAACGATCACCGTCGCATCATTCGGGCGTTGGAAGTGTTCAGTTCAACCGGGAAACCGATCAGTCACTGGCAAATGGAATTCGATGACCCGACTCCCGCCGAGCAGTGCCGTGTGTTTGCGATTCGACACCAGCGCGACATCCTTCACCAGCGAATCGAGCAGCGCGTTGGCTCCATGTTCGAATCCGGCCTGATCGAAGAAGTCCGTGGCTTGCTGGACAAACATGGTGAACTCAGCCATACCGCTGCTCAAGCGGTGGGCTATCGTGAAATCATCGCGCATCTGGCAGGTGAGCACACGGAAGAAGAAACCCGCGAACTGGTTTTGATTCGAACGCGCCGCTTTGCTCGCCATCAGGAAACATGGTTCCGCAACCTGACCGAATGTCGCTGGATCGACCTGGAAGCTGACTTCGAACCAGCAGCCGTGGCCAGCAATATTGTGGCAATGACGTAGGCCAACGAATTTTTTGGC
>CAYUNP010000115.1:13197-16909 GCA_964446085.1 uncultured Pirellulaceae bacterium | reverse complement strand
CTGGAAAGCTGAGCGACAATGTCGCTCGGTTCTCCGAACCGTAAGCGATTTATTGATAACGCTTTGAAATCGGGAACTTGATTCAGGACGAATCCTGAGGTGACCTTTGTGACGAATGATCGAAACTTTTGCGAGCAAACCTTGAAGCTTTGTGTAAAATTGAATTGCAGTCCGTTGTTTTGAAGCAGTCAAATGATGCGACGCAACACAAGAACCTGGCACAACGGCAGGAAAAAAATGTCTACCAAATTTCCGTCGGTATCATTTCTCATCCCGAAATTGAAATCAGGAGATGAGAGCGCCTGGGCAGAAGTCCATTCCAAGTTTCGCATTGGTTTGTCGAGCAAAGCAAGACAACTAATCAGGACGACAGGAACGCACAAAAAGAAGCTTTCTGCGGATGATCTGGTTCAGGAGACATTTCTAAAAGTTTGGCGAAACCGGGGGGCTTTCCGCGGCGACACGTCGTCTCAGCTTTCAAAGTGGATGCTGGTGACCTTGAAGAACACGTTCCTTGATGTCTGCCGGCGCAAGGATCTGGAGAAGTCCATAGAAACCTGGCAAGAACTCCATGCCCAGTCGCGGACTCCCTCTGCAATTGTTGCCTCTGTGGAACAGGAGGCAGAGTTCCTCAACGCATTGGAAGAACTAAACCCTGATCAACAACGTGTCATTGCCATGCGTGTTTTCGAGGGTCTTTCATTCCCGGCAATTGCAGAACAAACCAACATGAACGTGAACACAGTCAGCGGCATTTATCGTCGCGGTTTGTTGCGAGTGACAAAACTTCTTCGGCAACCTTCTTGCGACCCGAAATCCACTGAGAACAAAAACGAGTAAGCAGATGATCAATCAGCCCGACTTTGACCGTGAAGTTGATTTCCGCGTCATCGATTTTGAATCCTGGAGCAAGAAGAATAATTCAACGAACGTCGAGCAATACTGCCAGCAACACAATCTGGCGCCTAACGTCCGCTTGCAGCTCCGCAAGATCCTCGAAATGGAAAACTGGCTGGTGAACCTGGTCGATAGCGAGGGCACTTCGCATTCCGAATCGATGGAGTTTGAAAACAAACGAATCGGTAACTACGAACTCATTGAACTACTTGGGACAGGCGGAATGGGAACTGTCTGGTTGGCCCGTCAAACCGAACCGGTCAACCGAAGAGTCGCCATCAAACTGATTCGAGGTGACCGGAAATCGGAAGTTAGCACCAGAAGGTTCGAGCGAGAGAAACAGGCTTTGGCGTCAATGTCGCACAACAACATTGCCAGAGTTCTCAACGCTGGCCTGGCCGACGATGGTCGACCCTATATCGCCATGGAGTACATCAGTGGTGAACCCATCGTCGAGTATTGTGAACATCGCCAGTCTTCACTTTCGACGCGATTGAATCTCTTTTTGCAGCTTTGCTCTGCCATCCAACACGCACATCAAAAGAGCCTGCTCCATCGCGACCTCAAACCTTCGAACATTCTCGTCACGGAGGTCGACGGTGAACCAGTCGTAAAAGTCATCGATTTTGGAATGGCACGCCAGTCGGATTCGTGGAAACCGGAAATCACTCAGGCCGAAATGGTGATTGGGTCACCACTCTGGATGAGCCCGGAACAGGCTCGTGGATTTCGCTCTGAAGCCAGTCCCGAAGAACAACTGGATTCGGTTGACACACGCACCGACATCTACTCTTTGGGCGTGATTCTCTATCAACTGCTGACGGAATCAACGCCCATCAGCAATGAATTTTTTGAACGTGCGACCAAGCTTGAATTATTGCACGAAATCCAGAAAACCACTCCACAGCTTCCGTCGATTCGGGTCAACAAACTTCGTGGCGATTCGACATCTGAAAGCACGCCTGTTTCCAACTGGGCAAGAGTTCTTCGCAACGAACTTGATTGGGTCACGATGCGAGCGTTGGAGAAGGATCGTGATCGACGATATCCAACCGTCGCAGCATTTGCAGATGACATTCGCAACTATTTGAATGACGAACCGGTCGTTGCCCGACCACCATCGTTACTGTATCGACTGAAGAAAATTGGGCAGAAACACAAAGTCGGTGTGATCGCATCACTGGCCGCGATTGCAACTGTCTTTTTGACAAGTATTTTCTTTGCCATCTTCTTGATGAAAACAATCCACGCTCAGCGAATCGCCAGTCAGGCAGATCTTCACAAAGATCAAACGATGGCATTGAGCGCGGAAATGTTGCAGCACTTCAATCCGTCCAACGACGAGTCCACGTCCGGAGAAAAGAAATTCCTGTTGGATCAGTTCCGCGATGAACTTGACCAAAACGACTATTCGGACAAGCCTCTGCTCGAAGCCGGCTATCGCGAATCGATTGCCAACGCTTACTCTGGTTTAGGAGTACATCAATCTGCGATCGATCAATACCGCACTCTCATTGCGATCTACAACCGCAACCTTGGAGAACTGGACCGAAAGACAATTGGCGCAAAACTTGAACTCTCCAAAGAACATCTGCTGCACCGTGAATTCAAAGAGGCTCAGCAGATTGGTATTGCCTGTCGAGACGCTTCTGCGATTGCTTTCGACGCAAAAGACAAACTGTCGATTGTCTCCCGATTGGTCGTCGCCAAGTCTTCGATGAATGAAAAAGACGTGCAACAGTCCATCGCAGAGTTAGTCAAAATTGTTGAAATCGCCGAGGCTGAGTTGGGCGAATTCAACCCCGACACAATTGAATGCATCGCATCCCTTGCCCATGCTTACAGCTGTGCAGGACGGGGCATCGAAGCTGTCGAACTTTCGAAAGAAGCCTACAACCGTGCGGAACAGGCATTTGGCTCTTTTGACCGACGTTCCATGGAGTTGAAAATACAGGATGCTCAACTTAGAGTCATTGCCGGGGTCGAACGTGTTCCAGAAGCCGAATTGTCAAGACTAAGTGATAGAGCAGCTGCCAGATTTGGAGATATTCACGTATTCACAATTCGTCTGAATCTACGCAGAGCCGCCCAACTGGTTTCGAAAGGCAAGTACGAGACGGCCAGAGAATTAATCGTTTCTCTGGTTAAAAAGACGGATCTACACTTCGGCGATGACCATGAGCTAACACTGGAGTCCCGCTATCGGCTTGGGCTATTACATTTCCAATTGGCAAAAGGGCGTGACCGGACCAACAGAAAAGAAAATCTCGAAACAGCGCTCTCAATACTGCAGGAAGTTTCGAACAGTTACATTCGTCTACACGGTCTCAAATCCCCGAAGACGGTCGAAGTCAGATCCCAGATCGCCGGCGTTCTGTTTATCCAGATGAATTATGCCGAAACGATTGAAACAGTGAATCAACTTCTGCCTCTTGTCGGTGAACCACTCGACTACGGAGGTGAGTCAGCGACAGATCTGGTCGAATGGAAAGCGAAATCGTTATACAAGCTTGGAAACCAGGAAGAGGCGCTCAAGTTTGCTCAAAGTGAATTTCAGCAAAGCTTGAAGATCTCGCAACCCTCGAGCAAAACCGGGATGCTGGCAAAGCTCATCGCAGACCTGGCTTCGTTGAAGCGTGAGAGCAAGATGGCGATCGATTACTTTCAAAAAGCACTGGACATTTTTGTCGTGATCGAAGGAAAACACGGCGCAAACACACATTGGGCGTTGGCAAATCTGCAAAACGAATACATGCGAATTCGTGACTTCAACCAGGTACAAAAATACGCCCGAAGATCAATTGAGTACTTGTCA
>CAYUNP010000115.1:5027-13097 GCA_964446085.1 uncultured Pirellulaceae bacterium | reverse complement strand
TTGCTTGAGGCAAAAGCCAATTTTGAATCGACGCCAAAATACCGAATCCCGCAGTTCGCGTGGTTTCTTGAGCGATGCAATGAGCGTCTGAATCAGCTCGATCCGTCGCAACAGTAGCTGATGCCGGCAAGCGGGCGTAATCGACTGGCGACGAGGATTACCTACTCGACCGTCACACTCTTGGCGAGATTGCGTGGCTTGTCGACATCGCATTCTCGCAGGACCGCGATGTGGTAGGACAGCAACTGCAACGGAATCGCGGAGACGATTGGCTGCAGGTATTGAGCCGTCTGAGGAATGTAGATCACATCGTCAGCCACTTCGGCGATTCGCTCGTCGCCCTCAGCCGCGATCGCAATCACAGGTCCACCACGCGCCTTGATTTCCTCAAGGTTGGACATCACCTTCTCGTAAATGAAACCGTGAGGCATCACGAAGACGCTGGGCGTGTGTTCATCGACCAGAGCAATCGGGCCGTGCTTCATTTCAGCTGCAGGATAGCCTTCGGCGTGAATGTAGCTGATCTCTTTGAGTTTGAGTGCACCTTCGAGGGCCGTCGGGAAATTGTAGTGACGCCCAAGGTACAGAAAGTTATTACAGTCCTTGTACTTCCTGGCAACTTCGAGACATGCGTCGTTGGATTGCAGAGCCTTTTCTACGAGGTCCGGAACGCTCTTGATCGCTGCAATCATTTCGCGACCCTTGTTGTAACTCAGATGTCGAAGTCGACCGAGGTAGAGCGCGAGCAAAGTCAAAGCCAAACACTGAGAGGAATAAGCTTTCGTTGAGGCGACACCAATTTCAGGACCGGCGTGCAGATAGATACCACCGTCAGCTTCCTGAGCAATGCTACTTCCAACCACATTACAGATCGCCATCGTTGGATGGCCCTTTCGTTTCATCTCACGTAGTGCCGCCAGCGTATCGGCTGTTTCGCCCGACTGCGTGATCGCGAAAATCAGCGTCGACTCATCCATCGGCGGATTACGATAGCGAAGCTCGCTTGCGTATTCAACTTCGACAGGAATTTGAGCAATCTCTTCGATGAGGTACTCGCCGACCATCGCCGAGTGCCAACTGGTACCACAAGCGGTGAATACGATCCGTTTAACTTTTAGCAAATCCTGAGGCGTCAGGTTCAATCCACCAAACACGGCGGTCGCCATATCTTCTGAAAGTCGACCTCGCATCGTGTTTCGCAGCGACTCCGGTTGCTCGAAAATCTCTTTGAGCATGTAGTGATCGAACCCTTCGAGATCCACCTGATTGGACTCGACATTCAACTGTTCAACATCGTGAGCCACGACACCTGAATCGCGATGAGCTACCTGCAGTGAGTCGGCCGTCAGCACGGCGACCTGATTGTCCGCAAGATAGACGATCCGATCGGTGTACCCGATCAACGGTTGAGCATCACTGGCCAAAAAGTGTTCGCCATCGCCAACACCGATCACGAGCGGGCTGCCCAGACGCGCTGCAAAGATGGACTCCGGCAAATGACTGAAGATAATCGCCAGTCCAAACGTCCCTCGTAGATGTGAGATGGCTTCCTTGATCGACTCAATGGCGATCTGGGTATCATCCTTGTCACCGCCATTCCCTTTGCGTTTGTCGATGCACTGCGAAATCAGGTGAGCAACAACTTCGGTGTCAGTATCCGAAACGAACTCGTAACCTTCTGTTTTGAGTTTGGATCGCAGTTCAGCAAAATTTTCGATAACGCCGTTGTGAGCGATCGCCAACTTTTGCACGCCGCCAATGTGAGGGTGAGCATTGGAAAGCGTTGCCGCACCGTGAGTCGCCCATCGCGTATGGCCGATCCCAATTCCCGATGCACATGGCGCGGCTGCAATTTCCTGAGCGAGTGTTGCAATACGCCCAACTGATTTCGTGACATTCAGTTTTTGCTTGCCATCGATCGTCGCCGTTCCAGCGCTGTCGTAGCCACGGTACTCAAGACGGCGAAGCCCCTCGAGCAAAAAGTCCTGAGCAATTCGAGGTCCGATATAGCCAACAATTCCGCACATGGATTTCTCAACAAATGATAGTTTTGAAGCCGACTCACCGGCTCATCAATGGATAAATTCCCGGGCCAATATTAGGAGCAACTCAAATATTACGCCAGCCAAATCATGAAATAACTGAACGGGACGGCGCAAGGTAGACAGCCTGGGAAACAAGGTGGTTTACCGAATTTGGAGAGCATACCGACAAAAACCGGGATACTGGCATGTTGCCAGATTTCAGATTTCAACAATTGCTGCCCAGCCCGCACCCCTCTTTCACGGCGAAGGATCTCCCGTTCGATTCCAGGCGACGAGGTCCTGATACTTCAGTCCTTTGCCGCCAAAGAGGTCGAGGGCGCTTCCAATCGTGACGTCAACGCGACCGCTACTGACTTCATCAATTTGCACCAAATCGTCCATGCTGGCTACGCCGCCAGCGTAAGTTACTTTTCGGGTTTCAAATTCAGAAAGTACACGGACCAGATCAATATCAACTCCGCCACACTTTCCTTCAACATCGGCAGCGTGAACCAGAAACTCGCTGCAATAAGGCGCAAGACGTTCCAATACCTCAACCGACACACTCACATCGGATACAGTCTGCCAGCGGTTGGTCGCAACTTTCCAGCCGTCGGCAACACGGCGACAACTCAAGTCGATCACGATTCGACACGAGCCAATTTCCTTGGCCAGCGAACGAACGCGTTCCCAATCCAGATTCGTACCATCAAAAAGCCATGACGTTACGATTACGTGACTGGCTCCAGCATCAATCCACGACTGGCCATTTTCAATTGTGATCCCACCGCCGACCTGCAAGCCATCAGGCCAACAAGCCAGCGCATCCATTGCCGCCTGGTCATTGCCAGCCCCAAGTTTGATAACGTGACCGCCGCAGAGTTCATCGTTGCGAAATTTTTCTGCAAACCATGAAGACGGTTTTTCGGAAACAAAGTTCTCCTGAAAGTCTTCTCGTTCAATCGTACCACCAACGATCTGTTTGACCTTGCCGTCATGCAAGTCGATACAGGGGCGGAACTGGGATTTTGGGCGGGACATGGCGCGAACCTGTCGTAGAATCGGAGACCGATATTCTAGCAGTAAAGCGCACATTTTTGGCAAGTGGTCTCACCGACGAAAAATCACCGGCGCATGGGCCTAATCCATGACCTGAAATGGCAGCGTTGGATTGACAGCAATGTTTGGCATCAATGGAGAAACCTGATTGCGGTTCTGCTCAATCGAACGGTTAAAATAACGACGAAACGTCACTAAAGCTGCCATCTCGGCAGAACTGGAAATACTGAGTTTCTCGTAGGCTGTGCGGCGATTCTTTTCGATCGTCTTGATAGAAACTTCCAAACGGCGAGCCATCGATTTGTTAGGGACACCATCAGTCGCCATCGACACGATTGCCAGCTCGCGTTCTGAAAGATTTGTAAAATAGGTAACCCGCTCGAGCATGCGACAAAGGTTGCGCGACCACCAGATCGATTTTTCAATCGCATCGATCACTGCCTTTTGCGTGTAGGGGTACCTGATAACAGCGACCGACTCAACCAACTGTGGCAAAAACTCATATTCAGTTGCGCGTGAATCGCACTGATCAAGGACTACGATCGGCAACCATGGAAACTGTTCGCGACAGTTGGAAGTCCATTCGGAAATACTCGTCGACAGGGATTCCGCTCCCGCGACGAGACAAACCGGAGTCAATGAAGACACAGCGTTCTTTACTTCCCTCGTAAAGTCACGTTCCGATTCGAAGTTGACAACTTTGAGTCCTTCGAGGGCCATTCTTACTGGTTCTTCAACCAGAAACCTGATGTTGTCACCTCCAAGAAGATAGAGATTCCCAATTTCATTTGTTCCCTGCTGCATGCCGTTCCTGTCGTGCATTGATTCATTCTCAAAAAAGAGCGTTGAACTGGCTTGCCAAAAATGCTATTGATCGCTTCCCAGCGAACAGAGCCCAGGACAAACCCGCCCATCTCAACTAGCTAATTGTCAAACGAATTCCTGAACGCAAAAAAAAAGTGGTAAATATGGCAGGATCCATCACTGGCTGGCTCGACTCAATACGCACTGGCAATGACGAAGCTGCAAAGAACATCTGGGATCGCTGGTTCGACAGACTGTGTGAGCGGGTCGCCCCTCATTCGTCACAACTGCGTATCCACGACAATGAAGACATCGCATCCGATGCATTCGCAGACTTTTTTCGGGCGATTCGAAACGGCAAGTTTGTCTCGCTAAAAAACCGCTCGGAAATCTGGAAGCTTCTGGCGACGATAGCAGTTCGCAAATCAGCGGCTTCATACCGGTTCGAACAGGCTCAACGCCGAGGTGGGGGAAAACGGGTCTATTCGTTTGATGAACTCGAAACCATTTCCTCGAAAGCTACGGCTCGCCGGAAGCCAATCACTGACGGATTAATCGAAGAACTCATTCAGTCGATCGATAACCCGATGCTGGCACGCGTCATTCGAATGAAGATCGATGGCCTGACAACCAGTGACATCGCCAACAAGCTGGGCTGCTCGATTCGAACAGTGCAATACATGGTAAAAGACCTGGAGAATCAGATTCTCGGCGGTTCAGACCGAGCCGCGTCCTGAAGTGCTGGCATAAAAAAAGCGGCAAGGCCCCTTTATGGCTCCTAGCCAACCCTTGCCGCAAAGCTTGCTCGTTGCTCCCCAGCACAAACAAGCCACCAAAAGATAGGTCGTTCCGGATTCGAGTCAAAGGACTTTCCGCTCGAATTTCACGATTGCATTTCGACAGGTAAAAACCGTGATTTTCGGCAACCGGAATGTTTCCTTTTAGCCTCATTCGTTGCGATTTTTTAACAGAATGAACTGGGCACAGCTCCAACAGCGGTCTGACATCGAGCAGAGCCCCAATCCATGCGAGCCACTTTCAAAATACGGCGCACGATCTATCGGGCGAGCCCACCTGTCACTTCGAGAAACTGATCTAGGTGGAAAATTTCGTGTGGGTTAGATTTTACAGGCATACGCATCATGAACGCCAGGAAGGCAATCTTTGCTACGGAGTATGCAATGAAGCTGAAGGATCTAACCGTCGAATTGTCAGGGAACGACAATACTCGCACACGGTCTCTCAACATCGGACCGTTTACCAACGGATTGAATTTTATCTACGGCGAACGCGGAGCTGGCAAGTCCACTCTGCGCAACCAAATCGGTGACTTGTTGGTTGATTCGTCCCATCCGTCTTCGGTCGACCGGACTTCTGTCGGTTGTAACTCGATTTCGCTGGTCGTCGAATTCAACGAAGCCCGTTACCTGATCGCGCGAAGCTCAAATGGCACCTGCTCGTCGACGAACATGAACAACGCCAGCGGCGCAAGAAATGAAACTGTCAATCAACTTCCGGCACTGGATCGTGAACTGATCGACAGCGTCGCACTGGTAACGTTTCGCGACTCCGGATTGAAACTGTCGCGACTGCATGGCGTCCTACAAAACCGATATCAGGTTCCTGTTGGTCAGCAAGCAGCAGGCGAGTCTTCGGCAGCGACACAGACCCAACAACAGCGACACGAGTTGCAAAACAGAATTGATCTGTTGCAACAGGAAGTCATTCAACTCCAGTCCCAACGCGCGGTCACCGAATCGGAACTTGAAGCCAACAGAAAACTGGGGCCCAGAACCACTGACATTGATTTTCGGATCCGTGAACTGACGACACGACTGGCTGAACTTGATCCAGCGCGAATCAGCATGGAGATCGATACGCTCCAGCGTGAATCCAATCGACTACGTCTGGAGATTCAGAACGCCACCAACGTCGTTTCCCAGGTGCAGCCATCGCGTTACTTGCCGACCCTTTATCGGTTGCTTGATGAAACGGATCAGCAAATTCGTGAAGTTCGCACCATCCAGTCCAACGTGCAGCGTCATCGGGTTCGCCTGAAAGAAGAGATGGAATTTCGCAACGGTCTGACCGTCGATCAGGAAAATCATCCTTACCATCGGGCATGCGAGATCCTGCGTCAAATCGAAGGACGCATTGACCACGCGGATTCCCGTGGAGACCAGTGGGTTGAAGATCAACCTACTCACGACACGAAACAGGTTTCGCGGTTTCTTGATGAAACATGTCGTGCCGTGCATGGCGACCTGCAGTTGCTGTGCGATGAACTTTCGACTCAGTATCGTGAGCTTCGAAATCGTTCGGCGACGCATGAGTTAAAAGAACTTCGCCACAGCTACAATCATCTTTCGGAACTGACCCAACAAGTGCTCGCTCGACGTGATCATACGTTGAACGAGTTGCGAGCGGCTGATCCACAAGGCGCCGACGCCATCCACACAGCTGCGCCGGAATTCTGCCAACTGGCTTCCACCGAAGGCCATCTTGTCGCCCGTGAACGATACGTCGGACCGATTTCTTCCCTGGCTCCACACCAGGCTTTCCGAACATCGCACACCAGAGACACGTCGCTGCAACAGCAGCAACTGAGTGCCATCGAAAGTCGCATTGCATCCCTTCAGGCTTCACAGTCGATGGCGCATACAGAAAAGGAATCGCTCACGCGTCAGATCGCCGATCTGAATTTGCAAAAGAACAGCCTTCCTCCAACAAACGAATCGCACTGGCTTACAAAGCTTGCCAACATTGACTCACGCGTTGCGACTATCGGATCAGAAATCTCTTCACTCAACCTGCAACTTTCCCAGTTGGTGGTGAATGTCGTCAAGCCGCATCCCCTGTTGCTAACGGCCAGCAACATATTGCAACATCTAACCGGCGGTGATTTTACGCGTGTCTGGCTGTCGTCGAATCAAAGCTCAATCAAAGTTCTTGATCGACACGCGAGAACATCCTCTGCGGAAACCCTCGAAGAACGTGGCATGCCACAATTGGTTCAACTTTCACTCGTCCTCGCTGCCAATGAAATTGGTACCGGAATGAAGGTGCCACTAATTCTCGACGACCTGTTCGCTGATTTGGAAAAGGCGCGAATTGACGAAACGCTGGAAACGATCTCGCGCTGGTGTCAACAAACTTTTCATCAGGTCATCGTCCTGACTCAGCATCGTTTCCTTTCTGATCGGATTCCGGATTCTTCTGTGTGGGAAATCGAACCGGAATCCAATTCCGAAGTCTGGAAACCGGCGACGCGCGAAACCCTGGTGGCTGCTGAAAACCACACGTCGAATTTGCTGGTTCGGCATCAGGCGATGCAACCACAGACCGTCCAGACGCATAGCCCATACGTTGAGGCACCGATTGCCGAATATCCCAGAAGTCCACTTCCGAGGCCGTATCCACTTTCGAAGTATCCTCGCACGACCGACCGTGAACGGGTAAGCGAATTTTCGAATTTCGATACTTATATTCAACCAGAGCTACCCTCACAATCTGTTGCGGTTGCCCCTGTTGTTCAGCGAGCATCGACTGTTTCTCCATCGATCATTGGTGACCGGTTTGATATGGCAACCGTGAACGAGTCCACGGCCATCGATGGCCTGGGGCTGTTTGACAATGCTCAACTTCGATGCCTTGCCGACAACGGAATCATGACCGTTGGAGATTTCCTGAACCTCGGTCCTCGGCAGGACTCTTCTGACTTTGATGCCAACTATCTAACGGGCGAATCACTGGAACACCTGCACGCATCGGCCTGGTTGATGATGTGGGTACCGGGCCTGGCTCCCAACGATGCCCAGGCATTGGTTGCCTGCGGAATCTCTGATCCACAGCATTTGTTGACATCGAACGTCGACAGCCTGTTCGAACGCGTCGCAAGGTTCCTCAGGTCACCTGATGGACGTCGTTTCAGCACAACAGAACGCACCTTTTCGCGCGACAACGTTGCTGCATGGCAACAAAGACTCCGAAGCAACAGGAACTATCGAAATCAGAACCGACCTGGTCATCGATCAGACAATCGTTCCGATAGTCGCTCAGAGAATCGATCAACGAGACGTCAACACGCACTTCGCGCGTGGTCGCCTCAGGATCGCTCCAATGACCGCGCGAATTCGCGAAAGTACGAGAATCGGACCAGAGGAAGCAACACGCGTTCCGACCG
>CAYUNP010000115.1:3695-4927 GCA_964446085.1 uncultured Pirellulaceae bacterium | reverse complement strand
CAGGAACCATCGCATGAACGGTCTTCTGTTCGCAGAACCGTCAACCGCGAAGCGATGCCAATTCGCACTCCGCGAATGCAACCGCCTCAAAACCGTGAACCGCGACGTACAGCGCCGCCGCTTCCACCGCGAGAGCCTCGCACGCGATCTTCACGAAGCGATACGACTCGCAAACCTGTCGCCATTCGACAGAATCCTGGCCGCCAGTCGCTAAGCAACTTTAACGAATCCTCCAACGTCGAGCCTTCAACTCGTTCGAATTCGAATTCGAATTCAAAATCAAAATCCCAATCGACTTCATCGCAAAAGCTCAGGTTCTATCTTGACCTGACGGATCATATTGAAGCCGCCCCCTCAATCGGCCCTAAAACCGGAGCAAGGTTTGAAGCAATTGGCGTCTATACGATTGCTGATTTCCTCAAGATGACTGCTGAATCACTTGCGGAAAAACTGGACTACAAACGCCTCAATGCGAAACTGCTTCGCCAATGGCAACATCAGGCTCGCCTGGTTTGCCGAATCCCCAACCTTCGCGGACACGACGCTCAGCTGCTTGTTGGCTGCGAGATTTTTGAAGCAGAAGAGGTGGCCTCAATGCGACCTGAGTCACTGTTCGCCAAAATTGCGCCATTCTCGAACACGAAAGAAGGGCTGAAGATTATCCGCAACGGCAAGAAGCCGGACCTCGCTGAAATCACTGACTGGATTTCTTTCGCCCAGCACAATCGTTCTTTGCGAGCGGCCTGAAAACCGGAAGGTTGAGGTGGTTTCGCCGCAACATTGCATCAAAAAAAAAATGGCCAGTCATCTCTGACTGGCCATCTTTGTTTCTACTATGCGATCAACGCCTAGTTTTGGTCTGCTGGAGCGACATTGTCAGCTTCAACTGGTGGCTGAACAACAGAAGTTGCTGTGCTTTCAACCATTTCTTCTTTTACCATGGTATCGGAAGGAGACGCCTGAACGGTCTCACTTGTTCCCTGGAGAATGGTCTCGCCTGTGACCACGCCTGTTTCAAGTGGCAATGTCTCAGCACCAATGATTGCACCCTGTACCGGGAATGCACCCTGTACCGGGAATGACGAGCCGTAAACGACTGAAGATCCGCCGCAGCAGTTGCTGACGATTGGAGCTGCTACCGAGACTGGTGCAGGAGCAGCTACAACGCCACCACCACAGCATGGTGCTGAAGCAACAACAGGAGCGGATGTAAGAACTGGCGCTGAAGCTAC
>CAYUNP010000115.1:0-3595 GCA_964446085.1 uncultured Pirellulaceae bacterium | reverse complement strand
ACTGGCGCTGAAGCTACTACTGGTGCTGGAGCAGCAACGGCAGCGGACTGGCCACAGCAAGGAGCAGCAGGTGCCGGCGTAACAGCAGCAACAGTCTGACCGCAGCACGATGGTGCAGCTGGAGCAGGCGCTGGGCAGCAGTTTGCGTTTCGGCGACCAAAAAGGCGGCCCTGGAAAAGCTGAGCTGTAGCGCTTTCGCTAACCATGCTAACGATTGCAACAGCAGTAAAAACAGACAATAGAACTCGGTTTCTTGACACGTGTGGGACTCCCATATTTGGAATGTCGCCGACATTATCACCGGCGACGCGACAAACCCGCTCAGCCAAAACGGCCATGCGGTACATTTTCAATCCGTAAAGTTGACCCATACTCACTCAAACTTCAAGAAGCTAATACCTATTTTCTTGCACATCGGGCAGCAAAATTCAGGCAGTTTCTCTCCCAGGAGCATTTTCATGGCTCAATCGACCTGGATCTATTGACTAATATCCCGCCCCATCTGATAAAGGCGGGAACCTACACAATTTGCAGGAATGCATCGGCTTGAAAGCCCCACCGCTCAAAATTGAAATTGCCGATCAGCAAGAGAAGGAATTCGATTCGGCTCCTCTGATCGAAATCGCGTCTGCCATTCTCGCTGATCATGGATTCTCGCGGGGAGAACTCAGCATCGCGCTGGTGGATGACCCCACCATTCGGCAACTGAATCAGCAGTATCTCAATCACGATTGGGAAACCGATGTGATCAGTTTTGTTTTGGATCAAGGTGACGATTCACTCACGGGCCAACTGATCGTCAGCACCGACACGGCGGAGCGCGTTGCCCAGGAGATTTCATCAACGATGGCGTCGGAACTTGCGCTCTATGTTGCCCACGGCACACTGCACCTGGTTGGCTTTGATGATCTTGAAGAACAGCTCGCCAGTGAGATGCGCATGGCGGAGAAAAAGTATCTGGACATGTTTTCTATTGCACATTCCAACAGAGAGGCTTAAGCCGTGCTCTTTGCCTGGCTAACATTTGCAGGACTGGTGCTCACGACAGTGGCTTCGACGGCCAACCGATGCCTCTACGACGTAGCATGGCATGAACTCGAAGACCTCTGCCAACAGCGAAAGCGGGAAGCGCTCTTCGGAAAAATTCTGGACCTTCGCGAGCAGCTTGAGTTCGGCGTTGGAATTCTGCAAACCGTGGCCATGTCAATCACCGCCTGCTTTGGTTTGTTGTGGCTAGTGGGTGACACGCCAATCACCAGCATCACAACGGTCAACCTGTTTAGCCTGTTGATTCTGATTTCTTTCATGCTTGTTGCCTGTGCGACATGGATTCCCTGGGCGATCGCGAAGATCGGTGCAGAACATTTCCTGTACTTCACGTGGCGTTGGTGGTGGCTGGTTTCCGTTATCTCATGGCCGTTGCTGGTGGGTGGAAAGTTTGTCGGTGCTGTGTTCCAGCGGGCCAGCGGAACCGAAGATGATGAAGAGGACGAAGAAGACGCTTTCGAGGAAGAGATTCTCTCGATCCTCAGTGAAGCTGAAAACGATGGAGTCGTGAAAGCCGAAAGAGCCGACATGATCGAAGGCGTGATGGACCTCGACGACTACGATATCACAAAAGTCATGACACCCCGATCGCGCATCGATGCATTGGACATTACTGCCTCGTGGGAAGACATGCTCAAATTCGCAGTCGAATCGGGGCGAACCCGAATCCCGGTTTTCGAAGACCGGATCGACAACATTCAGGGCGTTCTGTTCGTGAAGGATCTGTTGGGCGAGTCGCTTCGCAGCGAAAACAAACGACGTCCGCTTGGCAAACTACTCCGCGAGCCGATCCTCGCCCCCAACACGACGAAGCTGGATAAAATGTTGAAGACGTTTCTGGCAGGCCGCATGCACATGGCGGTCGTCACCGACGAATATGGGGGACTGGCCGGTGTGGTTACGATTGAAGACATTCTGGAAGAAATCGTTGGCGAAATCGAAGACGAGACCGATGATTCGCCACCGCAGCCTTTCAAGACAGTAGACAAACACGAAGCCGAAGTCGCTGCAGAACTTCCGATCGACATTCTTAATGAGAAGATGGGCCTGACGCTATCTGAAGAGGAGGAATACGCCACGGTCGGAGGTTTGCTAATGTCACAAAACAATCGCATTCCGCGCGTAGGACACGAAATTGAAATTGATGAAATCAAGTTCATCATCCTCGAAGCCAATCGACGCAGCATCCGCCGCGTTCGCGTCATCACGCCGTCGGTTTAGCCATGTGACACAAATCCGCCTGAATAGTCAGGACACTCAACGTTCACGAAACATCCTGTATTTTTCTCCAATATCGTTGTTCGTTGTTCGAATGAAATTCTGAATACAGTATCAAATTAAGGATCAAAAGCTGAAAAGCAAAAAACGGAAAACTGGACCCTCCGGAAAAGTCGGACTTCTTGGCTTCATGATTTTATGGGTTGGGTTTTGGACCGCCATCACGGGCCTTTTTGATGTCGTGATTGCCCACGGACTCTACAACCAACTTCGCACCACTCAATTCGTCACTGCCCCTGGAGAAATCCTCTCAAGCAAAGTCGAATCAGACATTGACTCCGACGGAACGACCTATCGCCCCAAAGTCTCTTATGAATACGAAGTCAACAATGAAATATTGCGCGGCAACACGATTCGCTATGGCGAAGTAAGTTCCGGTGATTCATACGCACATGAATTCGTCGCGGACCGTCCCGTTGGGGAAATTGTTGACGTTCACTTTAATCCTTCGAATCCATCCGATGCCGTCCTTGTAACCGGGATCGAAGGCTCCGATCTTTTCATGCTGATGTTTATGACTCCATTCAATGTGGTCATGCTGGGAGGGTGGTATTTCCTCGCCAGCACATTCAAACATCTGCCAGTGCCAAATCATGTTCGCCCATGCCGTTACGTCGACGACGGATACGAACTGCGAATCATGATCGATCGTGTTCCGCTGATCGCAGTTGTCGGAATCAGCCTGTTGGCACTCTGCTTTGTCAGTGTCTTTATCGTTGGATTCGGCGTCGGTGGCTTTCGACCTGACATTGCCACGATGGTAACCGCCTGGTCCATCATCCTTTCAATCACGCTGCTAACAACTGCCTGGTTTGCAAAGCGAAACTGGTCTGGATACTACGACATCCTGGTTCATCGATTTGACCAAAAAATCACGATGCCTCCTGCCAAAAACAAAAACCAGGAAGTTACGTTCTCGCTCAAGGACATTGAACAAGTGTATGTCGATCGGAACGTAAAGACTGACTCAGACGGAGATGAACACGAGTCGTTCTTCGTGCGGATCAAGCTCCAGCCAAATTCGAAAGCGACGCAGAATAAACATACCGATGTCGAAACGTTATCAAAGTTCCATGACGAGGACGCGGCGTACCGTTTCGCTGACTGGTTTGAAACTGATGTACTGAAACGGGAAACGCCTCAAACAGGCCGTCAGGCATAATTGCGTTCACAACTTCAAGCCGACGCGCAAGCAAGTGAGTGACCGCACAGCCTCATCGCTACTCCGGCACGCGGAAATACTTCTTCAACCGCATCACACAAAATACCA
>CAYUNP010000114.1:11590-17000 GCA_964446085.1 uncultured Pirellulaceae bacterium | reverse complement strand
TTGAGACTTTAAATTGAACTCTAGCGTTTTGAAGTTGCGCATTTCAGAGCCGGAGACTCGGCATGTGTTAGCCTGCCACTTTAGTGGTAGGTAAGGCAACTCGTGACAACATTAGTCCTGAAGGGACGACAGATGCAACGGGGTGTCGCCAAATCCTGCGCTGTTTTCATCGGATCAAAGTCCGGTACTATCGCGTGCCGTCGCTCCACGGCTATTGAAAAAGCGCAACTTCAAAACTCACACGTCGGGTTATGATTTCTTATTCCTGCCTCAAACTACTCTTCACCAAGCCCCACCAACTCGAGCAACTTCAGCGCGTTGGTCGACTTGGCGATTCCCTGTTTCATTCGATAGTCGAACGTCATCTTCTCTTTGCCGTTTTCAGTAACAAACTGCTCGCTAAAGTGCACTGTTCGACAGGCGTCTGCGAGTTCATCGGTTTTGGCGAGGTCAAGGTCATGCGTCGAAATACAACCGATCGCCTTGCTATCAATCAGTTTCCGCACGACGCGACTCACCGCGATCTGGCGTTCACGAGAGTTGGTACCTTGCAGAATTTCATCCAGCAAAAACAACATCGTTTTGTCATCGCCCGCAGAAACTTCCTTTGAAGTATCGACAATTTGCTTTAGCCGTTTCAGTTCCGCCATGAAAAACGAAACGCCATCGGCCAACGAATCCGCGATCCGCATACTGCTCTCAATTCTCAGCGGCGGCAGACTCATCGAGTCAGCACAAACAACGGTTCCCATTTGGGCCAGCACCGCATTGGCACCGATACTTCGCAGCAGCGTACTTTTGCCCGACATGTTCGAACCAGTTACCAACAGAACGCTTCCCGGCGGACCGACTTCGGCGTCATTGGCAACACGTTCCTGGCCAAGCAACGGGTGAGCAAGTTGCTTTGCCTTGATCACCCTGGCAGCATCGCTCCTGGGATGATTAACATTTGGCCAAGCCCATTCGGGTTCATCCGCCGCCAGCTTCGCGAGTGCACAAAGCGATTCCCATTGTCCGAGGTCGCCAAACCAACCAGGAACCTTGCCGCCATTTTTGACCTTCCAGCGTTCCAGTAAATCCAGCACATGCGCGTCCCAGAAAAAGAGGAACTCAAGTATCAGGTAAAGCAAAAAACCTGATCCGCGCCGAATCATCGCCAACGATGTCAGTCCGCCAAGCCGTCCGATCGCTTTCTGTGCACCGCTTCCCGCATCGCGAAACCCTTTTTGTAGTTCCTGCAGTCGTGACGAACTGGCTTCAAACTTCGCCATCCGATCAAACAGTTGAACGTACCCCCGCGCTTCGTTGGCCTGCGTTGAGATCTGGTTGAACTCTTCGTGAATTGAACCCGAGTAAAACACTGCCATGGCGAAATTGATGGCCATCACCACCATCATCGCTGGACCGGTGATTGTCAGCGGTAACAACTGAAACAGAATAATGACAATTAAAACGATCGACAGCACTGAAGTCGCGCGGGCGATCATCAGCAACCATTGACGGCCTCCCTTGAACCAACTTTCGCTCTTCGCCCAATCGACGAAGCTTGTTGGATTGGCGTGACTTCCAGAAAGTTGTTCGCAGAGCAGCTGAAATTCTTCTCGCCATTCAAGCCGGGGCGCCAGCTCTTTGACCGCTTCCTGACGCAAGCCAACTTCATCCGCCGACGCTCCACTTTGAATCCAGGAAGCCAACGTTTCGGTTCCCAGCGGAGTTCGCGTAATGCCCAGCAGTTTGAAAATGGAACTGTCAGTGAACATGTCCAGGTCCGTCGAAACCGCACTGAGTTCCCGTGGGACTTTCACATCTGGAACTTCGATGTCATCCCATTGACGCAAACATCGGGCGATTGACTCGCGTTGCATTCTGGCAGTCATGCGTGATCGACGCAGAGTCGCTTCCAACTTTTCAACTTTCCAGGCAACGACTGTGAAGACAGCAAACACAAATGCCGCCAGATAGTACGGCCAACGCGCCGGTTCCCAGGCGCCATTGAAAGCCAAAAACAGGACGATCAAAAACAGAATCAGCACGCCGCCGCGCGCGTAGGCAACCGTACTCCACTGACGGTTGCACTGATCAACGATCTTCTGTTGTTCACCAAGTTTTTCCCGATAGCGATCGACAACTTCCTGGTGATTTTTCGGCGTTTCGGTTTCGGGCACGGCTGGATATTTGTGGTCAACGACAGAACGGATTTCAAGAGCCTCTTTTTACGCTTTGACCGCTACAAAAGAAACCGCAGCTCAACAAAAGTGGTCGCTCAATCTCCCGAATGCTGCTCCGCTTGATAGACGCGTACCCAATCGACGTACATATGTTGCGGGAACACGGTGGTGTCATCCGGCCGTCCAGCAGTGGAGCCGCCAACTGCGATGTTCAGAAGAATATACTGTTTTTCGTGAAACTCGTTCATCGATGGGTCAGTGATTGATACCGTGTTGTACTTTTTTCCATCGACCAGCCATGAGATCTGCTTCTCGTCCCACTCGACTTCAAAGACGTGAAATGAATCAGCAAAAATTCCGCTATCCAATTTGAATGGTTCAGGTCCCTTCAACTTGTGTCCCTTGTCAAAGTAGTGCAGCGCAGCTTCGACCGTCGCATTGTCACGAGTGCCATACATTTCAAGAATGTCGATCTCACCGCATTGTGGCCAGGGAACGTCGCCACCAATTTCAGTAATACTTTCCCCCAGCATCCAGAACGCAGGCCAGATGCCTTTACCGTACGGCAGCTGAATCCGGGCAGCGATCTTCCCGTATTTCCAGGATTGCTTAAGGCCAGTGTGTAGGCGGCCAGAAGTGTATTGATTGTCACCGTGTTCTTCACTCGTATGAATCGCTCTCAAAACGAGACAGCCATCTGCGACATATGAGTTTTCTTCGCGGTCGAAATACTGTTGCCATTCCTTGTTGAAGGGGTCGGGCATAATCTGCCGCGTCCAGTTATCCAGATTTAGTTCGCTGCCATCAAACTCGTCGGACCAAACCAAATTCCATTTTGAATCGACTTGATGGTCGTCATCGTTTGTTGCCGGATAAACGGGCGCATGCTCGACAGGTTTCGATGCAGGGCCTTTGGATCCCGGTTTACTTTTCGCAACCTCCTGCTGTGCAACGTTGCATGCAGAGAGAAATAACAAGCTCAAGACTATTAATGCGATCCGTTTCATGAATTACTCGTGTAATCAAGGAAGTAGGAAGCGGTAAAAACCTGCTGACGATCTGACACATATTTTATCACGGAGCCTGGCAGTTCAGGAAGGACGCAATTTTAATCCCGAGCGTCAACAAATTGACCATATCAGTTGTGACAGCATGGATTGGTGGAATGATCGAACGTCAATTCAGCCGCTTCTTCATCTGCACCCGAGAATCGTTGCGCGAGATTCGCACTCGCCAGGCAATGATCGATTCGTTTATCGGCGAAACCTGGACTTGTTTGACTTCCCGATTTAGACGTACATTACCGACACGATCCAACTCCAGAAAAATCGAGACGGTTCATGGACGAACAGCCCAAAATTCTCATCACGCGCCTTAGCCACATCGGCGACTGCGTGCTGACGCTCCCAATGGTCAACCGAATCAAGGATCGGTTTCCGGACTCATCCATCTCGTGGGCAATCGAGTCGCCGACACACAAACTGCTACACGGTCAGTCGGCGGTTGACGAATTTATCATTGTGCCCAAAGCATGGATGAAGAAGCCGTCGGCATGGCGGGAACTGCGCAGCAAATTCAAACAACGACAGTTCGACATCGCCATCGACCCACAGGGGATCACCAAAAGTGCCATGCTCGGCTGGCTTTCGGGCGCCCGGAAGCGAATCGGAATCAAAGGCCAATGGGGCCGGGAACTGTCTCCGTGGCTAAACAATCAGCTTGTGGAAACCCGGACAACACATCTGGTCGATCGCTCACTGGAACTACTCGAAGCATTGTCTGGTGGCAACGAACAACAGCAACCGCCACGCTTTGATTTTCCACTACCCGGAGATGCGCTTTCGTTTTGCGATTCATTTATCGCCGAACAGCGATTGCCCGAGTACGCCGTGATCAATCCTGGCGCCAGCTGGGCATCGAAACGCTGGGACAACCAACGCTTTGGCTCGGTCGGTTCCTGGCTCTTTCGCCACCAGGGAATACGAAGCGTTTTGACCTGGGCCGGTTCAGAAGAACAAAGCATGGCTACGGAGATCGCAGCCTTTGATCCCGACGCATTTGTGATTGCTCCTGCGACGGACCTGCCGCAACTGGCGGCTGTTCTTTCCAGAGCGACCCTGTTCATTGGCTGCGACACGGGGCCGCTTCACATTGCAGCCGCGGTGGGAACGCCTTGCGTTGGCCTCTATGGAACAACTCGCCCGCAAGACTCCGGGGCCTGGCCTCACGCTGCACCGACAGCACATGCCGCTGTCCAAAAATGGTATCAGTCCGGTTCATGTCGCAAACGTCGCAGTGCAGCCAACGACGCGATGATGGATATTCTCGCAGCAGATGTCTTTGCCGCTTGCGAAGCAACACTGTCGAACTGCAAACGGAAGTCCGCCTGACACAGGCCTGTTCCGCACAATCGATTCAATCAGACCAGCAAGAATCTCTATTCCAGGACATTTTGCCGTCTGCGCCCAAGTGGAGAACTACATTTCCACAGTTACATGTGATGCCCCCAAATCAACCGCGAATCCATGATTCGATTCCTATTAATCATTATTGCCGTCTGCATGGCGATTGTCAGTGGACTGATCGCTGTTGTCGGCGTGAACTCTTTGGCATACCACGAAAAAGTTACGGCAGCGCCTGTTGTGATGACATTCGACGAATTCGAAACATCGCGCCCAGAAGACACTTGCCACTTCCAGCTAGTTGACCTCCGTCACGGGTCGAGCGTCTATCCTGAACCTGTTCGCAAAGATGGCGAATGGGAAAAAGTTTACGTCTGCATGTTTTCAAATCAGACGACTCACCTTGGGAAAAACTACACCTCGATCATTGCCGAGGTCGATGGAGTCAAAGGATCTGCAGAACTGGCAAAATTTCTGGATGCAGGCCAGCTCGACGTCCTGTACTCGCCCAACCATCAGGACTTGCCAGAATCCGTTTATAACCGAATGGCTTCAAAGTATCGCGGAATGCGATTCGACAGCTGTTTGCACGTTAAAACAGGTGGTCCACCACCAAGCCCTGGCTTTGGCAATTTCTGCTTCTACGGTGGCATTGCTGGAGTCGCAATTTCAGTGCTGGGACTCGTCGGGTTTTGCCTGATCAAGTTGTTTGGTGCCGTGATGGATCGGAAAAATGATCCCTGGTACGAAGACGAAGAAGAACAGATCAGAAACCGTGCCGGTTTGCCGTCCGCCTAGGGCACTTCTTTTGTAGCCCCACCTGCAGACGGCTGAAGGCAG
>CAYUNP010000114.1:0-11490 GCA_964446085.1 uncultured Pirellulaceae bacterium | reverse complement strand
GCCGTCCGCCTAGGGCACTTCTTTTGTAGCCCCACCTGCAGACGGCTGAAGGCAGCTGGTACGTGTGACACCTTGATCAAAAACCGGCGCCCGAGCGAGGGATCAGTGATTACCGACAGATCCCTGGCTCATGCGTCGGGAGATGAAAACAGAGCCGGTAAATCAGGTCTGGATGATTTGAAACCGTGGCTACGGCGTCTCGCCATCGTTCTTTTAACCCAATACTCAGTCACATGAGGAAGCCATAGTGCTATTTGGACTTCACTGCGAATGTTAAACTTTCGGCATGGTCGAAAGTGACTCACAACAGGCACCTCTTGAAAAGCTGACCCAACGAACCCAATTTCTCAAGGGTGTCGGTCCAGCCAAGGCCGAACTGTTGGCCAAACTGGGCATTCATACGGCCGCGGACATTCTGTTTTTCTTCCCACGAAGCTACGAAGACTTCACGCAGTTGAATCACATCCGCGATCTGGGCAAAGAACAATTGGCGACCGTCGTTGCCGAAGTTTCCGACAAAGATGAATCCCGCTCCAATGGTCGTCATGTGACCTATGTCCTGTTTCGACAGGACAACAGCTTCTTGCGAGCGATGTGGTTCAACCAACCGTTTATGTTGAACAAGTTTCGCATCGGTCAGCGAGTCATGTTGCAAGGTAAGTCACGACTGCAAAACGATCGCCAGCACATGACTCATCCAAAAGTTACGTTGCTTGATGACCAGGAAACCATTGGGCAACTTCAGACGATGTTACCGGTTTACCGTTTGACCGACGGCATCAACCAGAAGCAAATGCGAAAACTGGTAGCCACAACGGTCGAACAATGTGCGCACCTGGTGACTGAGGCGCTTTCGGAGTCACTGCGCAAACGAACTGGCGTGATCGGCATCGGCGAAGCAATCCAACACATCCATTCACCAATGAATCAGGAACAGGTCGAAAAAGCACGCGCACGCCTGGTCTACCAGGAACTTTTTATCCTGCAGTTGGCGCTGGCGATTCGTCGTCATCGAGTTCGCTCACGTCAGGTCGCTCCGGAGTTGGAACTGACGCCAAAAATCAAATCCCGGATCCTTGGCCGATTGCCGTTCCAGCTAACCGATACGCAGCAAGTTGCTTTCAATGAAATCGCTGACGATCTGAAAAGCCCCTGGCCCATGAATCGTCTGCTTCACGGTGAAGTCGGCAGCGGCAAAACGGCGGTAGCACTTTGTGCGATGCTAACGGCCGTCGCTCACGGACATCAGGCAGTGCTGATGGCGCCGACCGAAATACTGGCTCGCCAACATGTGCGCACACTTCGCGAACTGCTGAACCACAGCCGCGTGCGTATCGAACTGTGGACTGGCAGCGTCAAAACAGCAAAACGCAAAGAGATTGCTGCCGCTGTCGAATCTGGAGAAGTCAACATTGTCGTCGGAACGCAAGCCATCGTTTCGTCCAAAATACCATTTGAAAAACTCGGGCTCGTCGTCATTGACGAACAACACAAGTTTGGCGTCAAGCAACGTGCCAAACTGAAGCACACCGGACCCGACCCGCACTATCTGGTAATGACCGCTACGCCAATCCCGCGAACCGTTTCGATGACTCTCTTCGGAGACCTTGACGTGTCGACGTTGCAGCGGACCAGCGGTGTCGGCCAAAAAGTAAACACCTATCTGGGATCGGAATCCAGTCGTGAGTCGTGGCTGGAATTCGTTCGCAAAAAACTGCGCGAAGGCAGACAGGCTTTTGTCATTGCACCACTGGTTGATGGCGACGACGACCAGACGCTCAGCAGCGCCGAACGAATGTTCGAACAGTTATCCAACGGCCCGCTGGAAGAGTTCCGCCTGGACATTCTTCACGGGCGTCAATCGATGGAAGAAAAAGAAGCATCAATGTTGGCTTTCGAATCCGGCAAGACACAGGTCATCATTGCGACGACCGTTGTTGAAGTCGGCATCAACGTCCCCAACGCAACTGTGATGACCATCGAATCCGCGGAACGATTTGGACTTTCGCAGCTTCACCAGCTTCGCGGTCGTGTCAGCCGCGGAAAACATCCAGGTTACGTTTGCCTGTTCGCCAGCGGTGACAACGCCGATCAGAACGAACGGTTGACCGCGTTTTCAGAAACCGAAAATGGCTTTGATCTCGCACAGCGTGACCTGGAAATTCGCGGACCCGGAAACCTGTTTAGCTCACAACAGTCTGGCTTTCCACCGCTAATGATTGCCGATCTTGTTCGCGACACCGAGACACTTCAACAGGCTTTCGCCGATGCAAGAATGTTAATCCATGAATCGCCCGAACTTGAAGGCGAAGAATTTGCCCGACTGAGACAATTAGTCTACGCCCGATATGGCAAGTCACTGGAAATCAGCGACGTGGGATGAATTTTGGATATACTGTCTTTGACTTTCCATGTTCCTGTTTCGACAGGAGCAAAACTCCCGTCCAATGTTCCAACCGCTGGAGAGCTATTGTGGCCGTTTCCCAAGACCTTCAACGCCAAATCGATCAAGCTGAAGAACTCCTTTTCTCTGGCCCTGAAAAAGAAGGATTCGTTAAAGAACTCTACTTCGGCAGGTTCCGTGGAGACTCCATGTTCCCGTTTCCGGAACTGTCTCCGGAGTCAAAAGAACAGAACGACATCTTCATCGAAAAAGTAAAAGCGTTCTGTGAAAGCGAAATCGATCCGGACAAAATTGATCGCGACGCCGAGATTCCGCAAAACGTCATTCAGGGACTCGGCGACCTTGGTGTCCTGGGAATGACCATCGATCCGCTGTACGGCGGAAGCGGAAAGTCACAGTTCAGTTATTGCCGGGTCATGGAAATCATTGGCGGCCACTGCGCTTCGACGGCTGTTTTTGTGAATGCTCACCATTCGATTGGTCTGCGAGCCCTGGAACTTTTTGGAACGCCTGAGCAACGCGGCAAGTGGATGAAACCGTTGGCAGCTGGCGACAAGTTGGCGGCTTTTGCGTTGACTGAACCACATGCTGGATCGGACGCCGGCAACGTGCAAACCCGAGCCGAACTGGCGCCCGACGGAGAAGGTTACATCATCAACGGCGAGAAACGCTGGATCACCAACGGCGGAATCGCCGACGTTTTGACGTTGATGGCACGAACTCCTGACAGCTCTGACCCGGATGGAAAGATCACGGCGTTCCTGGTGACTCCGGACATGCCCGGCTTTGAGGTGTTGGAATCCCGCATGGAGAAAGTCGGCATTCGCGGAACGCAAACGGGGCGCATGAAGTTCACCGACATGTATGTCCCCAGGGAAAATATCCTGGGCCCTGAAGGGAAGGGACTTCGCGTCGCGCTGACGGTGCTGGATTTTGGACGAACGACTTTTGGCGCTTGCTGCACTGGTGCGGCCAAGTTCTGCGTCGAACGAATGGTTGCCCGTGCCAACAACCGATCGCAGTTTGGAAAAACGCTGGGCGAATTCCCGATGGTGAAAGCCAAAATTGCAGAAGCCGCTGCGGACACCTACGCGATGGAAAGTGCCACCTATCATACGGCGGCGCTGATCGACAGCGGCGCCGAGGATTACATGGTCGAGACTGCAATGATCAAAGTCTTTGCCAGCGATCAACTTTGGCGAATCGTGAATGACTGTTTACAGATTTGGGGCGGCAAAGGTTTTTTCACCGACCAGCCATTCGAAAGAATGATGCGCGACGCGAGGCTGAATTTGATCGGCGAGGGTGCCAACGATGTGATGCGTGCCTTCATCGCAGCGGTTGGTTTCCGCCATGTCGGAAAGGACCTGGAAGCGAAACTCAAACCCAAAGGCTGGCTGAGTATTCCGTCGGCGGTTTTGGGATCGGCGAAAGTGCCGGTCAAGCACGAACACCTTCGCTACCATGCAAACTGGCTCTCGAATCAAATCGGGAAATTCAGCTGGGCGATCAAGATGTTACTGGCGAAACATCGCGAAGGTGCCATCGAGGAACAGTTGGCTCAAATGCGGCTGGCAGACATCGCAACGGAATTGTTCATGGCCAGCTGCGTTTACTCGCGACTATCATCCGTCTTCAACAACGCCACACTCCGTGATCCCGAGAAAGACCATGAGACGGCAACCGGAATGCTGTACTTGCGACTGGCACGTCAACGCAATGAGCGCCGCCTGGAAGAGCTGAAAGTCAATTACGACGGTGTCGTGACCGATGTTGCCGACTCGTGGCTGAAGCATGACTTTGAAAAGAACTGGGTAATCAAACCCGAAAACGAAGATCATACTCCGTAAGCGATTGCTTTTCTGGATGACAAATATCTGGCGTTGGTTCGCGGCACAAAATTTTGCGTTGTCGATTGAATCAACGCACCGCAGACTACTTACTGCCCGCCCGCCCAGAGGTCGTTGTCAATGACGGACGACGTGTTGGGCGCTGCCCACAACTGTTCCGAGACTGACTGTTGTGAAGGAGACTGCTGGTAAGCTGGCTGTTGCGGAGGAGACTGCTGGTAGACCGGCTGTTCGTAAGTCGCCTGCTGCACAAATTGATCCTGAACTTGCGGTAGCGGGTTGGCTTGAAGCAACTGCCCAGTCGCCCGTTTCATCTGCACCAGGGCCACCGACAAATCTGTCTGACTGCGAAGCAATCGATCCTCGGCGTCAGCCAGCCTGCCTTGTGACTGCAGAAGATCATCAATCATGAAACTGGTATTTTTCGAACCAGCGGCCAGACCAGTCGCTGTATTTTGTGTCACTACCTGCAGTTCCTGAGCGGCCTGAGTGACAGCGACTTTGTGGCTTTCAAGTTCCGTGGCAAGGCTTTGAACATCCCGGTAAGCCAGTCGGGCATCCAGCCTGACGTTGCCGAGTGTCTGTTCCAGTTGATGCTGCAACCGTTGATAGTCCAACTGCTGACGCTGGACTCGCGAACTGGCTGCCCGACGACCCAAAGGAACTTCAAACGAAAACCCGACGGCGTAGGAAGGATTGAAGTTCTTGGCATCAGAAAAGGCACCGAATACGTCCTTGTCTTCGTCCACGCCGGAGATAAAAGTCGACACGATCGCATCAAGTCGCGGTTTCAAGTCGTTCAAGGCAAGGTTCTGCCTAACAGCAGAGGCTTTGATTTCAGCCAGAGCCACCTGAACTTCTGGACGGTTCTGAACTGCCATCTCGGTGACAAAGTTGAGATCGTATGGAACCGTGTACGAGCCCGGTGCTTCCATCGGAACGATTTCCAGCGAAGACGGATCCGGCATTGCAGTTCCCCACGTCAGATTCATCAGCTTTTCCTGATGAGCCGCCACCTTGTTTTGAGCACGAATCAAATCGGTGCGACGCGCGGTGGCCACTGCCTGAATTCGAATCAAATCACGCTGCCACGATTGAGCGTCCTGTCGCGCGGAGATTTCATGATACAACTGCTCAGCTCGTTCGGCAGATCGCATTCGCTGAACCAAAACGCCCCGAGCATAATGTAACTCCCAGTATTCAGCGACCACATCGACAAGGAACTGCTGTATTTGAACTTGTGTATCACTCTGTGCTGCTTCGACTCCGATCGAAGCCAATACAACCTGGCTATTGTTGACATGCTTTCCCGCACCTCGCAAAAGTGGCTGGCGATAGTCGAGCAATATTTGGGCAGTCGCCTGGTCTGGTGGAGCAAGAAAGATGCTGTTGTTGTCGGTCCGCTGCCACGCGTTACCAATTTGAAGGTGACCGCCGCTACGAAGGTTCTTTCTTACGCCAGATTCATAGAGGAACTGCTCCTGAACAAATCGGCCCCCTGCGGAACCTGTATCGAGAAACGAAACAATGGCGCGATCCGTGTCGTTCCAACTGGCTTCAACAAATGCCGACCAGTCGAATTGTGCGTCGGCTTCTGTCACCACGGTTTGAGCCATCTGGGGCTTGGTGTTGATCAGTTTGACGTACGGTGAATTCTGCAAGGCCGAAAACACAACCGCATCGAGCCCCGTTTGCTGAGTCGGAATCGCACCCCAGAAAGGTTGCTGGCAGTAGGGCGTCCACCAATCCGGGCCGGCCTGAATTTCGAAAAAGTAATCGCTCTGTATCGGCGGCGGCTGTTGCCCAGGTGCCGGGTACGATTCGTCAACATATGCACGCTCCGGCATGACTGGAACAAGTTCAGGTTCCGGGTATTGTTGCGGAGCGTCCAGGTTTGAAGGACTCAGGATTGAGCCTGGCATCGCATCGCCATCAGTCAGTTGAGGTGGCTGAATTTTTGTGTCAGAACCGTCAAGCTGAGGTGGCTGAATTTTTGTGTCGGAACCGCTGTCAGCCGTTGCTTCCGAATCCGGAGGAAACAACCAGTTTGGAGATTCCTCCTGCGGCTCAGGCGAAAGATCATCAGCAAGTTTCTTTTCCTGAGACATCTTTTCTTCAGCCATCTTTTCCGGCATCACTTCTTCAGCCATCTTCTCCGGCATCATTTCTTCAGATGCCTTCTCTGGAGACATTTCCTCAGACATCATTTCTTCCGACATCTTCTTTTCGGGCATCTCCTTTTCTTCCAACTCGGTGTCATCGCCAAAAAGAAAATCAAATTCGGGTTCTTCGTCTTCCGAATTCGTCGAACCGCCCTCTTCATAAAGTTCCACTTCCGGCAAAAGCGATCCAGGATCCAACGATGAACTGATGCCTGGTTTCGTAGCAGGCAAGGAAGCGATTGAATTATCAAGCAGGTCGGATTCCTCGGTACTCGAAGGTAGCGGAGGAAGAGAAGTTACTGGCTGTTTCCATTCGGGAATCGAATCGGGGATTCCGTCCATCCCACCAAGCCCGACTTCAGCGCCTTCCATTTCATCAAGCGCGGACGCAACTTGAACTGGCTGACGTTCGAAAGTCAGCATATTGCGAATCGACTTCAACGGTCCAGAGGCAAGCATGGGAACGCAGAGAACCAGCGCACCAACCCACACGAGTGGCTCTTTGAGAAGTTTTAATAGTTCAGGTGGCATGGCTTATTTGTCAGTCAATTCATCTTGATAGCGTGGACGCCCTGCAAACGAGAGAGACCTATTGATTGACTCTTCGGTTTGAAGACAGCCTGACGTTTGCAAAATCTGTTCGGATTGACCCGTTTTTTACGAAAGCGAAGAACAGGCAAAATAGGCAACAAGGGCATGATGGCATTCTGCGCATCATTGACTCCCGTTTTTCACACGGTGAACCGATAAGAAAGACAGGATCAAATCGCAGAGACTTGAAATGCCATCAGAAGAACCCAACCAGATAAGCACCGCCACACTGCGTCAGCTCGCCGAGCGGAAACTCGCGCAACTGGGTAAAGAGCCCGTCGCAGTCAAGGAAAGCTACCTGTTTGAAAAGGATCGCTTTATCGGTGTCCGATTTACACACGGTCCATTTTGCGTGCTCTGGAACTCATCGCAGGACTACGCGTCGGTTTTTCGTGGTGAGCTGCTAATTGAGACGATGAACCTGGTGCCTGGTTCAGAAGTTCGCCGCGCCGCCTAATGGTTCAATACCGTCCCGGATCGCGAAATCGGTGGCGAGCACCGCGCGGAACGACGAACACGGTGGAGACCACCGATTCACATTCCTAGCCATCGTCGAGGCTCAGATCTTCATCGAGTTCAGCGATATCTTCGTCCAGGTTTTGATCAACGATCCCCAACGTACCGCGACCGTTGTCTTCGATTCGATTTTTCGCATCACGTTCGATCGACTTGACATCTGCTGTCCAGACAGACTCTTTCTGTTCACGAGTCGCCGGTTCCAACTGGCGAACGATTCGAAACCCAACACCTGTCGCAGGCTCATCGGTAAACCACCACGGACTCTTTGGATAGTTGGGATCGTTAGAGCGCCACTCCCTGCTATCGGATGGAAACCGGGCGAAGCTATTACATTCTTCGGAGTCCTGCAGGAAACTTCCGCCGCGAATTGAGCGTGGAAAAAGCCTGGTCGGTTTGTTGTAGGCTTTCTCAAGATCAAGCGTGGCACCCTCTTCGATTTCGCTTGCCTGGACATAGCCCTGTTCGCTGTACTGATCCAGCACCCATTCGCTGACGTTGCCGTACATGTCGTGCAGCCCCCACGGGTTGGCTTTCATTTCACCCACCGTGTGACGTTCTTCGTCGGCATTGTTTTCGAACCATGCGTGTTCTTCGAGTTCGCTATCGTCGTCTCCGAAGTAGAATCGCGTTTCCGTTCCCGCACGACAGGCGTACTCCCATTCACTTTCAAAAGGTAAACGGTAGAAATTGCCGTCAGAGAGGCTCAACCATTTCGTGTATTGCTTGGCCGCGAATTGTGTAATCGTTCCAGCGGCTTGATCCGACTCCTGGCCGGCACTGTAGGTAAACGAAGGGTCATAAAGCGCCGAAGGAGCCGTCACGGCATCGATTTTGTTGCTTTCGTCAACGATACGAACACCCGTTTCCTGAAGCGACTTCAACGCCTTTTCCATTTGCATGTAACGCTTGTATTCACCCCACGTGATCTCGTACTTGGCCATCCAGAATGGTTTGAGCTGCACTTTGAAGGTCGGCTTTTCGTCATCATCACCGTCTTCGTTACCCATCGTGAATACTCCGCCAGGAATGGGCTCCATCGCGAACTCGATTTCTGTGCCCGGGATCATTGTGCGGTACGGCACCATGAATCGACCGTCTCCCAAATCGACGAATCGACCTTCGGTGGGCTCCTCGGTGACGATCCCCTGAACCGTCCCGGCTTGGCGTTTTGCTTCCTGAGCAAAGCAGGGCAGGGCGGCTTGCGCAGAAACGACAAACATGGCCACTGTCAAAATTACATTCAAACGAATCATTGCTTGTCTTTCCTGCATGCGTGTCCCCGGTTTTGATAGAGCTTGAATTATAGACCAAGTCAAAACATATTCAGCCAACCTGTTGACAGAAAGTATCGTTTTGGATCCAGTCGAGCATCATATTCATGTCATCCTGTGTATTTGCCAGCAGGCATGGCGAGTGGTTCGCGATCCTCTATAATTTGGCAAATCAAAAACACATTTGGGAAATTCAGGAACATGGCCGAAAAAGCAAAACAACCGCAACAGACCAAAGTAGATGACTCGAAAGCAGTTTCCTGCTACGCCAACTTTTGTCGCGTCACCGGTTCTGCAGAAGAACTGATTGTCGATTTTGGAATGAACACCCAGCCAGTGAGCAACAGTGACTCAACTGTTGAAGTCCAGCAGCGGGTTGTGATGAACTTTTACACCGCCAAACGATTGCTGCACGCGTTGCACGTTTCCGTTCGTCGTCACGAGGAAGTTTTTGGTCAACTCGAAACCGACATTCGAAAGCGAGCCATTCCGCAAGAGACCACAGAGGCTGCTGCTCCAGCGGAATAGCAACCAGCTAACGGTTTGCTGCGCCGCGATTTCGAAAGCGATTCAAAGCGACGATGCTCCTTTTTGTGGATCGTCCTGAACGCGATCGCGGCGTCGCGAAGTTGTTCCTGGTGCGAAAGCTGCAGAAACGGTTTCGCCAACAGTCGCCAACGATCGTCTGCAGGCGGTACGACGAACGCCTGAGACGGCATGGTCATTTCAATTTGACAAATCAGGCTTTCACGTCCAGCAGTTTCAACATCTGCTCATGTAATCGACTGTTGGTTGCAAGCGCCGATGTGACTTTCAGTTCGACATCATTTCCACGGCAATCCGTAAAGGCCCCTCCTGCTTCAGTGACCATCAACCGCGCTGCTGCGTAGTCCCAGGGCGAGAGCGTGAGTTCAAAAAACGCACCGTATCTGCCACAGGCGACGTACGCCAAATCGAGTGAAGCGGCGCCCATGCGGCGAATACCCTGAATGTCGTTTTCAAAAAGCGTCTCGATACAGCGGAGTGTTTCACGCATCATTTCGCCGCGATCATAGTAAAATCCGGTACTGATGATCGACTGACCAACTTCTGCATGTTGGCTGACCTGAATCGAGTCGCCGTTCAGAGTCGCTCCGCCGCCACGAACCGCAACAAACTCTTCGTTGCGAATCGGATCGAGCACCACGCCTACGACCGGTCGTCCATTTTGCCAGTAGGCAATTGAAACGGCAAAGTGAGGAATACCAAACGCAAAGTTGTTGGTTCCATCCAGCGGATCGATGACCCACAAATGATCCGAATTGTCACCCGTGGCTGCAGATTCCTCTGCGAGAAAAGCATGATCCGGAAAAGAAGCACCAATCGTCTCGATGATTTTTTCTTCGCATTCCAGATCAGCGACGGTCACGAGCCCCTGCCTGGATTCGCCGTCGATCTTCTCGGCTGAGGAAACTCCAACTTCAAAGTAACCGCGTAGAATTTCACCTGCTTTATGGGCGGCGGTTTGGGCGACGTCGAGGAAGGGTTGAAATTCTGTTTTCATTGGAACCAGCGGGCAGTGATGGTATACAGTACTGACAGAGAATCATTGGAGCTTTGAATCGAGTCGCCGTTAATGAGTGAAATGGAAATTATTGAGTACAACCGATCGTTACCATGGGTAGGTGACGTCCATTGCCCAAATTGCGAAGGCTTGACGCCCGCGTGGATTTCCAGCGAGATGAGCAGTTGTTTCCCGCACTTCTTTTGCGACACATGCTCCAACGTGATCCATCGCGAAGCGGATCAGGACCTGGTCCTGAATCAGAAGTCCCAGGAATTATTGGACCAGATCGCGGCGACACTTCCTGACTGTATCTGCGGCGGCAAGTTTGCTCCCAATTGCGGTCCTGTTTGTTGTCACTGCAAAGAGCAGGTTCCAATGGTAACCGACGCAGTGGATCACCTGCACAACTCGATCATGGTTGTTGTCGATGGGGCGTGTTCTTTTAGCGATCAGCGAGATCCGTTTCAGGTCCGCATTGTTGAAAGCTAACTCTCAAAGCGACGCCACAGACTTTACATCCTTTGACACAAAAAGATCTCATGCAACGGCGTAAAGATGACAACTTGACATTCGTGGGCAAGACCTTCCGAAGTCGCTCTTGAGACGAGTTAGAATGAACGTTCTGACGATTACACGATCGTCAGGCGTAAACAGTAGAATTCTGAAGATAGAAATAAGATGGAACTTGATTTAGAGTGGGGCGTTGTGACCCCGAAGGCGTACGACAAAGCGAACAAAGAGGCGTTGCACGTTCTCAATGTAAACTTCATTGGTGAAGCCAATCGCAATCGGGTCGTCAGGTTCGTTTGTGCCAGAGTACTTCATTTCAACAAGCATCTTCCTCAAGACAGTTCTCAAAGAGTTAGATTCGACTTGCGAGGCCAACTTATTGGCAACAAAAATCTGAAAGCGGCGAGACAAGCGATTGTTGCTGCAGGCGCAAAAACAGGCATTGAAGTATCAGTTGAGTTTTTGACGAATTAGCATGGCATACAATTTTTCAGCAGAGAAAAAGGGCAAGCACGATCTGCCATCCCTGCACAATCGTCTTTGCAAATACGAGTTGATTGAGTTTTTCCCCGTGAATGTTTCTAACGAAGCAATCACGTTGGGGATATCAATTCCTTTTAAGGCAATGGACGATCCA
>CAYUNP010000113.1:0-17012 GCA_964446085.1 uncultured Pirellulaceae bacterium | reverse complement strand
AAGCGGACGGAGAGGGATTCGAACCCCCGGTAGAGTTACCCCCACGCCGGTTTTCAAAACCGGTGCCTTAAACCAAGCTCAGCCATCCGTCCGGATGTTCTGGTTTTCGTTTTCGATCGCGAGATTTTAGCAAAAGCTGAGAATCGGACAAGGCATGCTTTTGATCAATTCTTTTGGGCAAAACAGGTGCCCTCCGACTCTTCAGATTCACGTGGCCACGGCTCTCAAAGCCGAATCTTCCTGTACCTGTTTCGTTTTGATCGCCTACAAAGCATACTGGAGAGAAGTTCGCGTTTTTGAATTCAGGCGGTCGAAAAGAGCATGTCGAAATACATTGGAGCCGTGGACTCGGGGACTACCAGCACCCGATTCATGCTGATCGATCAGTCGGGTTCGGTCATCAGCCATGCACAGAAAGAGCATCAGCAGATTTTTCCCCAGGAAGGATGGGTTGAGCACGATCCGCTGGAGATCTGGACGCGGACGCAAGAAGTCATTCGCGCTGCACTCGCAAAAGTAAACGCCACGGCAAAAGACATCGCTGCCGTTGGCATCACCAACCAGCGCGAGACGACCATTGTCTGGGACCGGACAACTGGCGAGCCGGTGTACAACGCGATCGTCTGGCAAGATCTGCGTACGGATCAGATTTGTCGAACGATTTCGAAAAAAGAAGATGCTCAAGCGATTACACGTAAAACTGGTTTGCCAATCGCGACCTATTTCTCAGGGCCAAAGATTCGCTGGATTCTGGATAACGTTGAGGGCGCCGAAGCGAAAGCGAAGTCGGGTGAACTTGCGTTTGGAACCGTGGATAGTTGGCTGATCTGGCAACTAACGGGTGGTCCCAATGGCGGCAAACATGTAACTGATCCGAGCAACGCAAGTCGTACGTTGCTGATGGATCTGGAGACGCTTGACTGGGATGATCAGTTGCTCGTTTCCATTGGTGTTCCGCGCAACATGTTGCCGGAGATCCGACCCAGTAGTGATCCTGCATTCTATGGAGTTACCAGAACTGACGGGCCAATCGGTGGAGAAGTTCCCGTCGCTGGTTGTCTTGGCGATCAGCAGGCTGCGACTGTCGGTCAAACCTGCTTCGGGCCTGGAGAAGCAAAGAACACTTACGGAACGGGTTGCTTCATGATCCTCAACACGGGTTCGGAAATTGTACGCAGCGCAAATGGATTGCTGACAACGGTTTGCTACCAGTTTGCGGACCAGCCAACAGTCTATGCGCTCGAAGGCTCCGTCAACATGGCAGGGGCAACGGTTCAGTGGCTGCGGGACAACCTGGGGCTGATTGAGGATGCTGCTGAAACCGAAGCGATTGCCCAGAGCGTTCCCGACACTGGTGACTGTTACTTCGTACCTGCTTTCAGCGGCCTGTTTGCTCCGTACTGGAGAAGCGATGCGCGAGGAGTTCTGGTTGGCTTGACCCGTTTCGTGAACCGCGCTCACATTGTGCGGGCAACACTGGAATCCATTTGTTATCAGTCTCGTGAAGTATTGGACGCCATGGTGGCGGACTTTGGTTCGCCATTGGCGCGGCTAAAAGTTGACGGAGGTGGCTCAACGAACAATTTTTTGATGCAGTTGCAAAGCGACTTTCTTGACACCGAAGTCGTTCGCCCTGTTATCGCTGAAACGACCTGTCTGGGTGCTGCCTATGCCGCCGGATTGGCTGTCGGGTTTTGGGCTGACCTGGCAAGTCTGAAGGCCAACTGGCAAACGGACAAGGTTTGGAAACCAAAAATGGACGTCGAGCGTCGAGCATCAGGTTATGCGAAATGGAAGAAGGCGGTCGAACGAACGTTTGACTGGATCGAAGAATAAAGTTGAATTGAAGAACCACGGCTAAACGCAAATGAAAACGGTTTGCCAGACGGTGTGGATATGTGTTTATCCACGTTCATTCGTGGTTCAATCCTGTGGCATGTTATTCTTTTTGAATGTCAGCGTCTTGCCGCCCATATTAAACGAGTGTTTGCCAGCCACAATTTGATCGGTTGGTGTCCAAAATGAAAATGGAATCATGAATTCAAGAAACCGAAGCGAAGTTCTTGCCGCAGTGGAAGCTCAACCGAATTTCGACGTGTTGGTCGTGGGAGGTGGAATCAACGGCATCGGGACGTTTCGTGACCTCGCGCTGCAAGGTGTGAGAGTTCTGCTTGTTGAAAAATCTGATTTCTGTTCCGGTGCCAGTGCCGCCTCGTCGCACATGGTGCACGGCGGAATTCGCTATTTGGAAAACGGAGAGTTTCGCCTGGTTCGGGAATCGGTTCATGAAAGGAACCGGCTGCTCGAAAATGCACCGCACTATGTTCGACGACTTCCAACGGTGATCCCGATTTTCAAACGTTTTTCCGGCTTGTTGAACGCGCCGCTGAAGTTTCTTGGCTGGTTACAAAAACCATCTGAGCGTGGCAGCATTGTGATCAAGCTGGGGTTGATGATGTATGACGGCTACACACGAAAACAGAAGACGGTGCCCGGTCATCGGTTTCTGAGTCGTCGCAAAGCACTCGCTGAATTTCCGCTGCTCAATTCGAAAATCGTCAACGCAGCCATTTACTATGATGCGGCCTTCGACATGCCCGAGCGGTTGGGGCTGGAAGTACTGCTTGATGGACTTGATGCGTCGCCCGATGCGCTGGCGCTCAACTACGTTGCTGCCGTTGGTTCCAAGCAGGAAGCAGGACAACCAACTTCAGTCGAGTTAATGGATCAACAGACTGGCAATTCTTTTTCGGTGACCCCGAAGTTGATCGTCAACGCGGCTGGCCCATGGATCGACCTTGCCAATGAAGCTCTGGGAACGAACAGTCGTTTCATGGGAGGCACCAAGGGATCGCATCTTGTGTTGAATCATCCGCAGCTTCGTGAAGCGATTGGAGAGAACGAGTTCTTTTTTGAGAACACTGACGGACGCATTACGCTGATCTTTCCCTTCCGGAATCGGGTGTTGATTGGAACGTCTGACATTCCGATCGATCATCCTGATGAAGCCAGGTGTACGGAGGAAGAAGTTGACTATTTCCTGGACATGATCAAGATCGTGTTCCCTGAAGTCGTGGTTGAACGCTCACATATTGTTCATCGCTTTTCAGGAGTGCGGCCGTTGCCGGCAAGTGACGCCAATACACCGGGTCAGGTGTCGCGAGACCATTCGATTCAAACGCTTGAGTCTGAGCAGCCTGATGGCGCGGCAATCTTGAGTCTTGTTGGTGGCAAGTGGACGACGTTTCGGGCTTTCTCGGAACACGTCACCAATGTTGTGTTGGAACGACTGGGTCGTTCGCGGGTTTCTTCGACGCAGGATCTGCCTATTGGAGGTGGGAAGGACTTTCCCAAATCTGATTCTGACCAAAAGGCGTGGTTGGCGTCATTGGAAAGTGAAACTCAACTATCGGGGGACGTCTTGCAGATTCTATTTGATCGCTATGGCACCGGTAGTCAGGCCATTGCGAAGTTCATCGCAAGTCAGGCCGATGTGCAGGAAGCAGCTTCGATTGCCGTTGAAGTTTCAACAGGTAACGAGCGGTGGTTCAAAGGCGAGTTGGAATATATGGCTCAATTTGAACTTGTTTGCCGTGCCGAAGATATTTTGGCGCGGCGTTCGCTGATCGAGATGCAAGGATTGTCGACGGCAGAAACCACCAAGGTGGTTGAAGAGATTTTGGCACGAGTTTGACACGTGGGACGGTGGTCTCCACCGTGGACATGCAGTAATGTTTTGAAGGGCGGCAAACGGTGGGGACCGTGGATACGCAGCGATGTTTTGAAGGGTGGCAAACGGTGGGGACCACCGTTCCACTTTAGCTCGGCAGCTTTGCGTTGTGGTAGATCTCCTGTACGTCTTCGCAATCGTTGAGCATGTTGATTAGCTTCTCAAACACCGGCACGTCGTCGGCACTGATTTCGGTGTAGGCCTGGGGCACAAAAGTGATCTCGTCGACTTCCAGTTCGACATCCGGAAACGCTTCGCCAAACGCTTGCTTGGCTTTGTAGAATTCGTTTACCGGTGTGAAAATTGTGATCTGGCCATTGTTGGAACTCACATCGTCAATATCGACTTCGGCCGTTAACATGGCTTCGAGAACTTCATCTTCGTTGTCGCCTTTGAATGAGAAGACGGCCAGGTGATCGTACATGTGAGCGACGGTGCCAGGGTTGCCCAGTTTTGAACTGGTCTTCGTGAAACAGTTTCTCACATCAGTGATCGTGCGGTTGTTGTTATCCGTCAGGCAATCGACGATCAAAGTGCAGCTGCCAGGCCCAAAGCCTTCATAACGAGCCGCCGAATAGTCTTCGCCACCAGCCCCGCGAGCTTTATCGAGGGCTTTCTCAATCACATGGGCGGGAACCTGATCCTTTTTGGCTTTGTCGATTAAAGTCCGTAGGGCAGGATTTCCTTCGGGGTCGGGAACTCCGTTCTTGGCCACAACGTAAAGCTGCTTACCATATTTCGAATAGATCTTGGACTTTTGTCCAGCCGTTTTGAGGATCGACTGTTTGCGGTTTTCGAAACTTCTGCCCATGTCAACTTCTCCGAGCCCGAATCTTCCGATCGTGGCATATCCATGTTTAATATGTGTCCACCTATTCTACGTGCGAAGCTCTGCTTGTGACAACACGTCACACTATCGGCTAAAGGCAGTAACGCGAATTGCGGCTAGAATATGGCACTGGTTGATCGGCATTGCTGCACATTCGACGCCGCAGATAACAAATTCTCTGAGACAATAAGTGTCAAAATATTTAAACGGACGATTGGGAAATGTAGCCGCCATTTGGGGCGTCGCGGGTGCTTGCATGGTTTTGGGCTACGCCGTGCTGCGAATGATAGGTCATGTGAACGAAGGATTTCAGCATCCTTTGAGCGTGATCCATTACGTGGTGATGGTTCCGTGGCTGTTCTTCATGCTCTACAGCGAAGGCTACAAAGGGTTTCAAAAAGGATATTCGCCGCGAGTTGCAGCCAGAGCAAACTATCTACGTGAACACGCGACACCGATCAGAGCGATTTTTGCTCCGATTTTCTGCATGGGATTTTTCCATTCGACGAAGAAACGAAAGATCGTCATCTGGATTCTGCTGCTGGGGATCACTTCGCTGGTCATCCTGTTTCAGTACATTAAGCAGCCGTGGCGCGGAGTCCTTGATCTGGGCGTGGTGCTTGGCTTGAGTTGGGGAATCATTGCGACGCTGGTTTTCTTTTTCAAGTACTGGTTCGGCGACGCGTCCGATGCAGATCCGGAAATGCCGGAAGCATAACGACGCATTTTTTGCGCTGAATTGGCAGCTACTTTTTTGCCTTTTGTCTTTGCTGCTCTATGAATCCAAGCCCGTAGTCGTTGGAAGGATCACGATACATCGCGTGGATGTGGTTGGTAGGAATCCCGCCAAGTCGCTGAGGCGAATACTCCATCAGGATGGATGGGCTCTGGATGAGATATGATGCGTCGCCGCCTGCTTCGGTTGGCCCTTTCCAGGAAAACCAGGTATTGGGAAAGTCCGCCACGATTTTGTCGAACTCAATTTTTGCGTGAACCGCATTGAGTACTCCAATACGAGTTTTGATCAACGCTTTCAGGAGCTCGACTTGCTTCTCGTCGAGGTCGGAAACTTTCAGCCCCTCCGATGTTGGTTCGATCTTTTTCGCGCCTGGTCCGAATTTGATGTCGCCATACCTTTGGGCCAGAATCGCCTCCTTTTTCTGCGTTTCAGAAAGAGAAGCAACAAACGCGTATGCAGCATCCTCTTCATCCGCAACCTGACGAATCTGTTTGCCTTCCCATTGGTAGTCGATTGGCTGGCCGCCGGTTAACGAAGGAGACATCGTCATGTTTTCTTCCACAATCGTCACATTGATCGCCAGGTGATGGCCACCAAACTGAAACATCCAGCCACTGGTTGTCGATGGCTCACCAAGAAAAGAAATGAAGTACTCGTCACTGCCGAAACTGGTCCGCCGACGGGAATTCTGCTTGAGGAATTCGTCACCATTCATGTTGTCGACGACTTGCTGCACGCCATCTTCGCTCAACGCCGATTTGAGCAACTCCATCGCAGCGGCTTTTTGTTTGTCGTTCAGGTCACCCCAGCGGAGTCCGCCACGCGGCACGTGACCGACGGGCAAATTTGACCAGTTTTCGCGCTGGTCGTCGTCAGTGAAAGAATACATCACCTGTTGGTACTGCTTCTGGTCAACGGATTTGAGAAACGCATTGGCCGCCTCGACGGTTTTCCTGACAACGTCGGCCGGTGTTGGCACGTTCTCTTTTTTTGTCGCCGATTGAGCTTGAACAGAACAGGCAATTGTTGCGATCAAAAGAAACGCGGTGATTCCAGAGCAAAATTTTGACATGTTTATGGCTCGATTCGATTGAGAAGGAATGTGCCTTATTCTAACGTTGAACTGGCCCTTGCAAGACGCTGCCAACACAATCTGTGTAGAATGAGTGGGTCAGGAAAGGACCCTTTATGAAACCGCACATATTTCTTTTTGTTTCTGTGCTTCTGCTGGCTGCCGCTCAAAATGCTCATTCACAGGAGATGCAATCCGATAAGTCGCTAACCCAACGTTTGTTGGCCGAGTCGATCGACGTGCTTGTTGCCGATGTCGAGAAGCTTGGCGATCCTGGCCGTGGAGCGATTGCGTTCTATCAACCGACAATGAACTGCGCGAAATGTCATGACTCAGAGGCCCGGAAACTTGGCCCGGACCTGGCGGCGAAACGGAAAGTGACGACGCAGCATCTGATCGAATCGGTTTTGAACCCTTCGGCTGTGATCCATGAAGGATTTGAGACTGTTCGAATTGCCCATGAAGACGGGCGGCTGATCACGGGTGTTCTGGTCAGCGAAAATGCGAAGGCACTGACCGTTGAGTCCATCGAGCAAACTGCTCCGCTGGTTGTCGCAAAAACGGAGATTGAAGAGCGTGCTGTTTCGAAGACGTCGTCGATGCCAACCGACCTGGCGAATCAACTTGCGAATCGCCAGCAGTTTCTGGATCTGATTAGCTACCTGTCGGCGATTGTTGACAAGCCAGAACTTGCCAAGAAACTCAAGCCGCTCAGCGCCGCGATTGCTCCTTTGCCAAAGTATGAAGCTCGGGTTGATCATGCGGGATTGATTCGCAGTCTGGATAAAGCTGCTTTTGAACGCGGTCATGAGGTCTACCGATTGCGTTGCGCGAGTTGCCATGGCACCAAAGAGGAAGAAGGTTCAATGCCGACGTCCTTGCGGTTTGCGAGTGGCAAGTTCAAACACGGCAGTGATCCGCTCACGATGTATCAGACATTGACACATGGCTACGGCATGATGAATCCACAGCGATGGATGGTGCCGCAGCAGAAGTATGAAGTGATCCATTACATTCGTGAGCACTTTCTCAAGGATCAAAACAGCGAACAGCTCTTCGAGATCACTGACGACTATCTGGCTTCGCTTCCCCAGGGTGACACGCGTGGTCCCAAACCCGTCATCTCCCGACCATGGACGTTGATGGACTACGGTCACAGTATGATTAACACCATTGAAGTTTCCGACGACGGTTCCAATATCGCTCAGAAGGGAATCGTTGTTCGTCTGGACTCGGGGCCCGGCGGCGTCGAATCGGGAAGCCACTGGCTAATGTACGAACACGATACGATGCGCGTGGCTGGAGCCTGGAGCGGCAAGTTCATTGACTGGGAAGGCATTCACTTCAATGGCACGCATGGCCGACATCCCAAAGTTGCTGGCGAGGTTCACTTCTCCAATCCCACGGCTCCGGGATTCGCGCGTCCGGGCTACGATTCGGAGAGACGTTTTGCTGACGATCGAGTGATCGGTCGCGATGGCAAACACTACGGTCCGCTGCCAAACGAGTGGGCTCGATTCCTGGGAATGTACCGTTTCGGCAACCAGACCGTGATCAAGTATCGAGTTGGTGACACGGAGATTCTTGAATCGCCCAGTCTCGCGTTCATCAATAACCGACCGGTGTATACGCGGACCCTGAATGTCGGTCGGCGATCTGAAGACATGATCATTCAAGTGGCAAACATCGAGGGTGAAGACGTGGCACTCGAAGGCAACGTTGCGATCGTTTCGAGCCCAGCGACTGGCTTGATCGCGTCAACATCACTCGACGATGCGAGCTGGTCACAGGACGAAGCTGGAAACTTGCGTTTGAGCGTCAAGGCAGGCGAGCCCGTCAATTTCAGTATTTCGCACTGCCCAATCGAGACGAACATAGCTAAGGAATTGAAGGATGAAATTCAGCAAGTCGAACAGGCAACGGACCTCTCCGTTTTCATTCAGGGCGGGCCATCCAATTACCCGGAGATTCTCACGACCAGAATCATTCGCGGCGAGGAAAGCGGACCTTTCGCCGTCGATGTTTTCGAGCGACCGACGAACAATCCGTGGAACTGTCAGCTTCGGTTGACGGGTCTCGATTTTCTCAGCGATGGAAAAACTGCGATCGTTTCGTCATGGGATGGATCGGTATGGCGAGTCATCGGGTTTGCGGATCCGGAAAGTAAATCTCTTTCATGGCAACGGATTGCGGCCGGGTTGTTTCAGCCTTTGGGGGTGAAGTGCGTTGACGATGCGATCTATGTGATTTGCCGCGATCAACTGGTGAGACTGCATGATCTCAACGGCGACCATGAAGCCGACTGGTACGAGAATATTAACAGTGATCATCAGGTCACCGAGCACTTTCACGAATTTGCGATGGGTTTGCAGACTGATGAGGATGGAAATTTCTACTACGCCAAGTCGGCTCGCCATGCCAGGAAAGCCGTTGTGCCACATCATGGCACCCTGTTGAAAGTCAGCCGCGACGGGAAGCAGACGGAGATCATTGCCAACGGTTTCCGCGCGGCTAACGGAGTCTGTATCAACGGGGACGGTTCGTTTGTTGTGACGGACCAGGAAGGACACTGGAATCCCAAGAACCGAATCAACTGGGTGCGGCCCGGTGAGTTTTACGGCAACATGTTTGGCTATCACGATGTCGATGACGATTCCGATTCGGCGATGCAGGATCCGCTCTGTTGGATCACCAACTCTTTTGATCGCTCTCCAGGTGAATTACTTTGGGTCACCAGCGATCAATGGGGGCCGCTGAAAGGGTCGCTTCTGAATTTTTCCTATGGTTACGGAAAAGTCTATATCGTGCCGCATGAATCGGTGGACGGACAAATGCAGGGAGGCATGTGTGAGTTTCCGATTGAGCAATTTCCAACGGGCGTGATGCGAGGTCGCTTCCATCGGCAAGACGGACAACTTTATTGCTGCGGCATGTTCGCGTGGGCGGGCTCTCAACAGAAACCCGGTGGGCTCTATCGAATTCGCTACACCCAAAAGCCAGTCCACTTGCCGATTGGCCTCAGTGCCACAAAAGGTGGGGTGAAGATCCAGTTTGCTGGAAAGATCGATCCTGAATCAGCTGCCAATGTCAGTAACTACTCGGTCAACATCTGGGATCTGAAGCGCACAAAGAACTATGGCTCGAAGCACTATAACGAAACCCGGTTGCAGGTTCAGGATGCTACGATCCAGGCTGACGGAAAAACAGTCTCGCTCTCAATCCCCGACATCAAGCCGACCTGGGGAATGGAGATTGACTACACACTAAAGTCAGATTCTGGCAAAGCAATTTTGGGCAAAATCCACAACTCGATCTTCAAGCTGAATGAATGATCAACTGACGATCAATTTTTACTGCCAACAACACTGATCACGAAGAGCATCAGAACGACGTAGCTCAACGTCATCTCCATTTTCGGAATCAGATAGTCCAACAGTGGCTCGCCGTTCTTCTTGCCATCCATGTCCGTGCGATGCGAATCCCACTTTTGATGATGCAAATGAAACAGTGTGTAGATCTTGACGATGCTGCCAATCCACTGCGTGTACAGCAGCATGGGAATGTCCACCAGTGAAAGCCGATGTCCTTCGAAGCTCAAGATCAGGATGTAAATCGTGCGGACCAGCAGCACGAGGATGCAATAGATCAATAAATAGTAGGGGCTGAGCCAAATCGCCGCCCAAATTGCTGAAAAAGGCCCCAGCAGGCTGGTGTACATGGAAAGTCGCTGATCGACATGGCACCACCAAACGAATGGTTTTTGCGTTGCCAGTCCCAAGCCGATAGCCCGTCCATTGTTTCGCAGCATGTTTCCGAACCAGCGATGCATCTTCTGGATGCTTGTGCGGAAAGGGCGATCTCCCGAATGCTCCATGCAGTAAATGATTGCGTCTGGAACATAGAGCATTTCACTTCCCTGCTTGAGAAGTGTATACCAGGTGCTCTTGTCGTCACCGGTGACAAATTGAATCTCACCATGCAGCCAGTGTTTGATTCGATCGTTCTCAAGCGAAGAGATGAACTCCTGTTTGATACAGTCACGAGCCCGAAACAGTGAGAATCGACCCGTCAAAACCTGTAGCTGACGGGACAGGCTCAACGACTTCATGTAGCGATGCCGCATCGAGAATCTGAGGGTGTACCATTTCCGATAGAGCCAGTTGCCTTCGGTGACAGAGATATTGTCAGTGGTGATCGCGTCGACTTTTGGACACAGGGCAAACAGTGGCAGGCAACGTTGATAGATGCCGGCTCCAAGGACGGTGTCTCCATCCATCAGAGTCACGATGTCGGAATCGTCGATTCCCATTTCGCCAAGTCGATAAAGGCAGTCCGCCATTCCCTGTCGCTTGCCGCCCACCTGGCGAATGAACTCAAGCTTGACGTTCGGAGGATCAAAGTCTTCGTAGACTTCGCGAAAAATGTCATCTTCTTCATCCGAGCCTGCGTTAACAATGATCACGACATTGCTTGGAATGCTCGACGTCTCCGTCAAAACGGAGCTCAGCATCTGCCGCGTAACGGCAGGGCGTTCTTTCCAGGTCGGTATCAGGATGTATAGATTCCTGGGGTATTTTTCATCGGGCGGCAGTTGGCTGGCGCGAAACTGAAGCTTCGGATAGACAAGATACTCGTAGGCTGCGGCGCGTACACAGTGAGTAAGCAGCCAGAGATAGCGCCACAACCCGATGATCCCCAACACTGCGATCGACTGCAGCGGAATTTCGCGAGCCCGTTGAGGCAGGAAAATGAAAATCAGAAAAGCGCATCCAAAGTAAACCGCTACAACGGGGACGGCGCGTAACAGTCTCATTCCAAGAGAGACGTCGTAACGAATACTGTTTTCCATGGTGGGTGCTCGGCGCGCAGCTTCAAGGGGTGGTTCAGGGGGTTTCTAAATGAGCAGACAGGTTAAGTTGTCCACTACTCTTCTTGCGATTCAGGAAGCGAAGCCAATGTTACGGCGCTTGGTTCCCGAGCAGGATCCATCCCGTTATCAGCCTTCTTTTTCGATCCAATCGTCTTCAACTCGTATCCCATCGAGTTGTCCAGCCATTGGACTCCGAATCCGGTGTTGATGGCCATCTGCAGGCGAATCCCCGATGGAATGTCCTCAGGCAAATTTTCGATATAGACTTTCACGGGCACATCGGTTGCATTTGCTCCGCGGAAATCCGCGTTGTAGTGGCCTTTTGAGTACATGGCTCGATGGCCAACCGCCATCACGATCCCGTCGAGATTGCACTTGATTGCCGGAATTCGGATGCTTACCGGCTGGCCTGGTATCACTCGTGATGCCTGCCCCGAAGTCACCTGTCCCGCTGCCCATGTCTCACCCGGATAGCTCAATCCGACCAGCTCGTCGGCGACTTTGATGAACTCGCCTTTCTGACGATAGTTCACGTAGATCAGCCCATCTCGCGGAGCGACCACTTCAAGCTCTTTTTGGCGTTGAAGTGCCCATGTGTAAACCTGCTTCAATTCCTTCGCTTCAGCCTGGGCAATTTCCAGATCGGCTTCAATCTTCCCGAGTTCATCATCAAGGCGGTCGCCAAAGATCAGCAGGTTTTTGCTGGCAGCATCCTTCGAGAAGTCGATCTGTTTGATAAGGTTCTCTTTGGCGATACAGTTTGCTTCGTGGGCGCGGAACATGCTTTCAACTTCGTCCAGTTCAAGTTGAGTTACGGCGCCATCTTGCACAAACGGTGCGAGCCTCTCATAAGCCGCTTTCGCACTGGCTCGTGAATTCATCGCGGCATCGAGTTCCGAAATTGCGACTTCTTTTTCCAGCTCAAGTTTCTTGCTGGCGAATTCAAGTTTTGCAGTGAACAGGTCCCTCTGCTTTTTCAGGGCACTCACTTTTGAATTCGCGGTCGCCATTGCTGCAGCCAACTGCTGATTCTCACTGTCGATCTCAGGATTGCTGAGTCTCAACAGAACGTCTCCCTTGCGAACCTGATCGCCAGCGCTGAAAAAGACTTCCGCAATTTCACCTTCCACCTTTGCGTTGATTGGAATGCAGTTTCCGACCAGTGCCGCATTGGAAACCGCAAGCGAACTTCGCGAACGAAGGAACACAGTCGAAAGTACAACCAGTCCAACCATCGCGAACAACAGAGCAAGGACCGCAAAAGATTTGATATACCCTTTTTGTTGCGTCTCTGCTGTCGGACCATCGATTGCCGAAACATTGGAGATGACTCCACTGGCAAGCTCATCATAGCTGCGTTCGTCAAGTCCGCCGCTGCGGCGACTGCGGCGTTTAATATGCTTCCTGATTTTCTCGGTCGATGAAATTGGAATTGCAATGAAAGTGCACGAGGACACTCCATCAGCTTCGCTGCGAACTCGAAAGTCGACATCGAATCTTTCATCTTCAAGCACAAGGGTGCCAGCACCCGTCTTCTCGCCATCAGACAATTGCAATTCGGCTCCAAAGCCAAACTCGGTCAGATCAACCAGGTCGTAGTGCCGACCGTTGAAAATGATTTGCTCAAGGTGTGTGTTGTTAGTCAAGGTGCTAGCTTTTCAGGTAGGAGAAGGGACCAATTATGTAAATTGTATTGATTGTAACGACCGACTTTTACCGATAGGCAAGAAATGCCGGCTACTGTCCCTTAGACAACGAAATTAGTCGGAATTTCTCACAGATCAAATGACAATGCTTCGCCGGCAAAAACAAATCAAAAATCGGCCTGTATCGCTGCCAAATCGTCCATTACTGGCCAACAACGGTATTGGCAGGTTTCAGGCGTCAATTCGGCTGCTTTGCTGCTTCATTGCTTGGGGCTGTTTTATGGTCGCTCCGGGCTGCATCGTCGGTCCGGACTTTTATCAACCAGCCAGCCCCAACCTTCAGCTCGACTTCCTCGCAAAACAACATAGCGACTCTGGCGCGTCGGTTGGCTTGGGGCAATGGTGGCAGTCCTTTGGTGACCAAACATTGAATGGGCTTCTCGAACGTGCGCAAATTCAGAATCTCACATTGCGCGAGGCCTACGAGCGGGTCGTTGAGGCGCGAGCTAATTTCCGTCTTCAGGGGGGGCAGCTCAAGCCAAATGGCAACCTGTTCGCTGCGTATTCTTACAATAAAAATAGCCCCAACTCGCGGCCCTTTATTTCCGAGACATCGCTTAATGGTGAGCCCTTCAATCTGTTCGATCTCGGGGGAGATGCCACTTGGGAAATCGATCTCTTCGGCAGGATCGCACGGCAGCTCGAAGCAGCCGATGCCGAAATAAAATTTCAGGAAAATGACTTCGAGACAATTAGGCAAACCCTGTTTTCAGATATCGTCAGCAGCTACCTGCGAATTCGTTTGCTTCAGTCACAGCTTGGGCTGACAGAACAGAGTCTCGCCATCCAGCAACAAACGGATGTGTTGGTTTCCGAACGATTGGAAGCGGGCGTTTCCACTCAACTCGATAAAAGCCAAACAGAGTCTTTCCAGCATCGTACGTCCGCGTCCTACATTGCGTTGAAGCAACAGCTCGAGCTGGAGTTCAATAACCTCAGTGCGTTAATGGGCCAGGTGCCAGATTCAGTGCTGCGTGACTACGTCGGCATCATGCCGTTGCCTGCGATGCCTCCGGTTCCCGACGTTGGATTGCCAGCGGATTTGCTGCGTCGTCGTCCCGACGTTGCGCGACAGGAAATGGCAGTCAAAGCAGCGAGTGCTCAAATTGGTGTCGCGGAAGCTGATCTTTATCCGCAGCTGACATTGCTTGGAACGATCGGAGTGAGTGCCACCAGCCCGTCAGGACTATTCGAAAACGACGGCTTTGAGTTTGATTTTGGTCCGAGTTTCCAGTGGAACCTGCTTCACTTTGGCCGCATCCACGACAACATCGATATCCAGGAAGCTCGTTTCCGCCAGACCATTGCCAGCTACCAACAATCGGTACTCAACGCGGTTCGCGAAGTTGAAGATTCGATCGTCAACCATCAAGGGTCTCTCGAACAGTCACGAACGCTTGAGTTGGCGATCATGGCTGACGAAAAAGCCGTGGAACTGAGCCTCGAACGATACCGGGCTGGAAAAGCAAACTTCCAGCGTGTCGTTGATGCCCAGCAGCAGCTTCTTCAGGACCAGCAGAACAGCTTTATTGCGAAAACCGAAGCGATCATTCAACTGGTTCGACTGTACAAGGCAGCCGGTGGAGACTGGGCCGTTGGGGCTCCCTCGTTTGGGGTCGGGAATCAGCATTTCGTGTCTGGAGAAGTCGTGTCGACTGTCGTGCCACAGGCTCAACCTGTGTACTTGCCAACAACGCCTACTGTCATTCCGCAGTCGCAGCCTGTGTTCTCGCCCACTTCGCCGGCCAACACGGAGCTGCTTCCTTCGGAAGGGACATCGATTCTGGTGCCACCTACTGGAGTGTCGATGCCAACATTGTCAGCCCCACAGGCTCCGATCGATTCACCGCCGACACCGTCGTTTGGGCAACCCGGTTTTTCTGGTGGTGCTCCATCGGTGCCAGGCATGCGACAAGCATGGAATCTGCCCTATGGGTTGAATGTTCGCTAGGCAAGCTCGATTCGAAGCTTCGCCCTGCCCTGTCACGAAGAGATTCCCTTACAATAGGGAAAACTCTTCGACAGGAATTCTGGATAGAAAATGGACCTAGATCTAAGTCAGCGCACCGCCGTCGTATGCGGAGCCAGTCAGGGCATTGGGCTCGCCGCTGCGATTGAAATTGCTTCCCTTGGCGCCAATGTCGTGCTGTTGGCAAGAAACGAAGCGAGACTGCAGTCGGCACTTTCTCAGTTGCCAGCTTCCGGGCAACAGGTTCACTCGATTCTGGTGGCCGATTTTTCAAAGCCTGACGAACTGAAGTCGGTGATTACATCGTGGACTCAACAAGGAAACGTTGCTGATATTCTGATCAACAATACTGGCGGACCGCCAGGCGGCCAGGCGATCGATGCCGCGACTGACGAATTTCTGTCCGCGTTCACCAACCATTTGGTTTGCAACCAGATTTTGGTGCAGGCGCTTTCACCGGGAATGAAAGCGAAAGAATTTGGCCGAATCATCAATGTGATTTCCACGTCGGTCAAGCAACCTCTGAACGGCTTGGGTGTTTCCAATACAATCCGCGGTGCGGTTGCGAACTGGGCCAAAACACTGGCCAACGAGCTTGGGCAATTCGGGATCACCGTTAACAACGTTTTACCTGGCGGCACCAACACGGTGCGACTCGAATCGATTTTGAAAGCCAAAGCCGAAAAGACTGGCAGGACATACGACGACGTGGCCGATGAGATGCGTGCTTCGGTCCCAGCGGGGCGTTTCGCCGAAGCTTCCGAATTGGGGGCCGCGATCGCGTTTCTGGCATCGCCGGCAGCAAGCTATATCAACGGCGTGAATTTGCCGGTCGACGGTGGTCGAACGAAATGTCTTTGATCGCGATTGCGGTTTCCAGTTGCAATTACATGAACTGTTGAAGCTGGAAGCAATAACCCATGAGGGATTCAAATGAATAGAGCAATTTTCACCGCAGGCATTCGCACTCCCTTTGGCCGCGCGTTCAAAGGTGCTTACAAGGACGTGCGAGCCGATGACTTGTTGGTTGAAATTCTCAATGCTCAATCGAAAAAGTACCCTGCCCTGTGGCAAAACGGATGTGACGATCTGATGGTCGGCTGTGCTTATCCCGAACATGAACAGGGCTATAACGTCGGTCGGATGGCGGCGCTTGGCTGTGGGCTCGATGTGCCGGGTGTGACGGTCAATCGACTGTGCGCTAGCAGCATGGAAGTTGTCGCCATGGCAGCGTCGCGAATCGCTGCCGGATGGGGCAGCGCCTATCTGACGGCAGGCATTGAATCGATGAGCCGCATTCCACGTCGCGGTGCCAACTTTTCAGAGTCAGAGAGGATCAAGGAAACGAACCCGTTGGCCTACATGCCAAATGGCGACACCGCAGAACTGGTTGCCGATCGGTACCCGGGTATCACACGCCAGGACCAGGAGGATTTGGCGGCTCGAAGTCATACGCTGGCGTTTGAAGCTTACGAAAAAGATTGGTACGCCAATCAGATTCATCCATTTCTGATTGAGAAGGATGAGTTCATTCGCTATCCGGTAAATCGGGAAAAGATGGCCAGCCTCAAGCCAGTGTTCAAGGAAGACGGAAGCGTCACGGCGGCTTGTTGTTCGCCTCTGACCGACGGATCGACCAGTGGCTGGGTGTTGGAGTCGTCGCTGGCGAAAAAGCTTGGCGTCGCAGCGGGGTTGGAGATTCTTGATGCTCAGGTAGGACATGTGCCCCCCGAAGTCATGGGGCTTGGGCCGGTTCCTGCGACAGAGAAGATTTTGAAACGAAACAAACTCGACGCAGGTCAGATTGCTGCCTGGGAGATCAATGAGGCTTTCGCGATACAGGTGCTTGCTTCGGCGGAGGATTTGAAGATTCCCATGGATCGCGTCAACAACTGGGGAGGTGCGATGGCGTTAGGGCATCCTTTGGGCGCAAGCGGTCTTCGTTTGGTGATGACGCTGCACGATCGAATGAAGCTGGCTAGCGATGAAGGAGCACTTGGGATCGCGACGCTGTGTGTTGGCGGCGGCCAGGGGATGTCTGTTCTGTTTCGTTGGGTGGCTCTCTAGTAAGAAGCCCAAAAAATAGCAAAGCCGGAG
>CAYUNP010000112.1:6438-17060 GCA_964446085.1 uncultured Pirellulaceae bacterium | reverse complement strand
AATCAAGCTTCTCGCTGGTTCAAATTCAAGGCAATTCTGGCAGCCGTTGACATGCGGACCAAGCCAATCCCGGCGCGAAATACGATCGCTGATGGAAATGAAAGGGCAAGCGCTTCAAAGACTGCCCGATTCAATGCCAGCAACAGGACCACGACAATGAGCGCAAGTCCCACCAACGTAATCAACCATCCCAGGAACTCTCGAAAACCTAACCACATTATGCAAATCCTGATTTAAAACAAATATCTTCAGCTCTAACCAAACCATCACCTGGGCGATCGTCCCTTTGCCCGACGTGCCTCAATGGGACACGCATCCTTCCATAGCTCCTTGGCGACGAGGCTTCTGCAATGCACGTCAGCCTGACGAGGTTCCATGCGCCACCGAATCAATGTGCCCACGAAGGCCCGACAAACAAACCATCCAAAAAACAACAGCAGAGTCAGAAAGATCAACCGTGACGGCAAAGGTCTAATCCCAACATCTCTCAATGGTTGCGTGTCGTGAGGGAAACCTGTCAGCAACATCGACGCCAACAATACCGCCAACGGAATTGCCCACCACCGCCCTCCCAGCAAAGACGGAAACTCGAATCCAGTCCCGGGCTGCGGTTTCTCTCCCAGTTTTGCCCCGGGAAAGAAGCTGCGCAAAAATCGGCTGGACTCCAAAAACCGGAAACACGCACCCGTCAACAAAATCAAAATCAGGACGAGGAACAGGTCTCCAAATCGGAGTTGGTGTGATCTGAAATGGACGCCGGTTAGCACCACAAAGTATTTTAAATAGACAAACGTACCCAGCATCAGGTAGATCGCCCACGCCCGTCGCATGAAGATTCCAAAAGCGAGAAACGCCATCATCAGAAGCAAAGGTAGCAGGCCAAAGCTCTTGAATTGAACGGCACAAACCAGAAGCAGGACAGCACCAACTCCCATGACGAATTGCGACTCCGGCGGTGGCAGTCGAAAACGATAGGGTTTCGTTTTGTCTGGAGTTGAATTGGACATCAGCGAGCCCTCAAAACACGTTTACGTCCGCTGGCTGACTGTAGCAAGCCGACTTCCATGGCGACCAGTTGCATCAACTTTGGATCGTCAATTCTTGCAAAGGCGACCCCCAATTGGGAGACGCGGTCCCGAAATCTACTTTTCGCATCGCGCATATTGACTGGTGTGGCTTCACTCAGAATTCTTCTGGCCAGTGGGTCATGGATTTGCATCGGTTCTTCGGGAACCATGGGGGCAACGAAAATGACACGATGGCCGGCAGCAATCACTGTCTTGAGCGTGTTCTCGACGATGTCTTCCGTCATGAGGTCAAATGGTTCAGGAGCGACGACGACAAACAACTCGTTGTCTTTGGCTCGAGCATTTGACTGAAGCAAAGTTTCGGTCAACTTCAAAGTCATATTTTGACATTCAATTTGCCAGCGGCCAGGATCTGCCCATGGCGGTGCGGTAGTAAGATTGGTTGAACTTGCGACGACCGTGTACTTTTGCACGTATTCCAGACAGGCTCGCCGCATCAAGTCATCATCGAATTGCATTCGAGTCGAAATCCCCGGTTGCCAGTTCAACAAATGTTCCAGCACGACTGCCAACGAACGTCGGACCCGATGTTTTCGAGTAGGGCGCATTCGAAATGCCTTGCGGAGTACCGGACCGTGATTGAAAAACTCGTCAAACTGTTTTGGAAATCGCCGTGATCCATTTTCGAATACCAGTCGCACCAGGTCATCGATCCGCATGTGTTCAAGCGGCGGGTTGGGGTTGGAAGCCGCCAACAGGTATTGAAGCAGTTTGGTCAATTGCCGTTCGCCGCCGGCATGCTTGATATGTTGCGTCGAATCTGATTTAAGTAACACTGCTGCAACAGGATCACGATCGGCAAGCAACAGTTTTGCGATCGCCGCACACGTCATGATGGCTCGGTCTGCGGCTGATGGGCCAGGTCGGCCCTGAAATTGATAGACTGCCAAATCGACAAGAATCGTTGCTCGGACAGGAACTTCGTTCTCATATTCGCAAGTCATCAACTTGCCCAAACGCGCGGTCGGCTTCCAGGCAATCGTACGAGGCGGATCGCCAATTCGATAATCCCGGATTCCGAGCAACTCTGAGCTCAGCCCTGCACTCAAGTGGCGGTGGTGACCAATGTGCCGCTGCAGATTGTTGTGCTTCAAAACGGACACCGTTGTTTGCGGCCGGATCAAATAGGGCAACACAGTCGGTTCCTGTGAAATCGGAATAAAATGTTCACAACGAAAGAACCCCCAATAGTCTGAAGCTTCAACACGAATCCCGGGAAATGAAACTTTGCCGCAAATCGCCGTCGTCGCCACGTACTCAAGATCAAATTCGGAGCCGACTCCCGAATCGATCACCACGAACGGTTTGCCGTTGGTGACTTGAAAGGTATCCGGAATTGTGTCGTGAATCAGAAAACGATAGCCACGCGAAGTCGACGACAGCTTGCCAGCCAATCGGACAACAATCTGTCGGTCCGCCACCATGGTGACTCGTTCATCCGATTGGCCGTCAATGGTGCGCGAGCAACCTGCAAGAATCGGCTGTGAGAACATTCTGAAACGCTGAAATGACAGCCATTCAATCCAGATCCACACCAACAGAGACAACGATAACGCCGCCAATGGTTCGTTGCCATCAAGTAGCGCAACCACCAACCCAAGGGATGAGATTGCGAGAATAAAACTACTGCGAGTGGTTAGCATAAAGTCTTGCTGTTGTTGGTCCTGTTAGCCTTCACGGATCGCAACGTTTTGGATCACTTCTTCGACAACTTCGGCGACGGTACGCCCCGAGAGTTCCGCTTCCGGACGAATGATGACGCGATGCTCAAGCACCGTGTGAGCGATCGCCTGAACATCTTCGTGAGTAAAGAAGTCTTTTCCATTGAGCAACGCTCGCGCACGAGCGGCACGAAGCAAATAGATGCCGGCTCGTGGACTTGCCCCAAGCAACACGTCTCGATGTTGCCGGGTTTCCCGGATCAAGTCGACGACGTACTCTTTCATTTCGCGTTTCCCGAACACGGTCGGGACAGCGTTTTGCAATCGCAAAATCAGTTCGGCACTACAGATTTGTGACGGCGTTACCGGCGCCGCTTCTTGCAGTTCCAGCAAATCAATCTCGTTGCTACGATCGGGGTAACCAACTTTGACGCGAAACAAAAATCTGTCCAGCTGTGCTTCCGGCAAACGGTAGACGCCTTCCTGTTCAACCGGATTTTGAGTCGCCAGCACAATGAACGGCTGAGGCAACGGTAGTGTTTCACCTTCGATCGTAACCTGATTTTCCTGCATCGCTTCGAGCAACGCCGATTGGGTGCGCGCCGGTGCACGGTTGAGTTCGTCCGCCAGCAGCAACTGACAAAAGATCGGACCCTTCTGTAAGACGAATTGAGATTTAGCCTGATCGAGGATCCGTGTGCCCGTGACATCCGAAGGGAGCAAGTCGGGTGTGAACTGAATTCGCTTGAAATCCAGGCCCATCGCAACGGCCAACGTTCGACAAAGCGTGGTCTTGGCAGTTCCCGGGACACCTTCCAGCAAAACGTGACCTCGAGCGATGGTCGCAATCAGCACTTGCTCAATGACGTCATCCAAATCCACAAGGGTGCGATTCAGGTTGGCAATCGCGGTATCACGAAGCTGTTTTGCTTCCTGGGCAGCGGATTGAACGTTGATCGTATTACTCACACAAACCTCTTATGTTTTTCGTTCGCTGCCAGGCAGCACGATATCTGTTAGTTAAACTCGTTCGACGAATCGTCAGTCGACCAGGGATTGTTGCTTTGAACCAATTCCGCATCTACCACCAATTCTGGTCGAGCATCAAAATAAGCTTGCCATTGTTGAACTGTCTTTTCCAGGTTCGCCAGTTTTTTTCGCGTCCAGTAGCTACTTTGTTTTGACCTGTAGAGAATGCTTGTCTTCCTCATCGACTCAAAGATGTTTTTTGAATCCCGGTCACCTGCGACCTGCAAGCCTGTTGGGAAACTTGGCCAATCATTAAATCGCCTGCCTGCCTGGAAAACACAAAACCTGTCCAACAACATATGAGCCGCTCGATGTCGCTCACGCATTTGAGTGATTTTCAGTTCGTCCTGTTCGCGGCCAGACTGTTTGAACGCAACTTCGCTCGCCGTTTGACGCTGTAGTTTTCCCTGGAATAGAAACGCAGCGACAAATGTAAAACACGCCACGGCAAACATCATAAAAATGAAAAATCGGTTTAGCGAACGATCAGAAACCTTGTCCATGGTGTCATGGATGAAATCGTTGAGCATATCTTCCTCTTCAACCACTGTTGCGACTGAGTTCGCAAAGTCCAGCATCGCCGAAGGTGGCAGATTCCCCAGCGCGTCCATGACGTCTTCTGCTGATGGAGGAGGCAGGTCAATGTAGACATCAGACGGTTTGAGCGTGGAGTGCTCAGATCCATTGACCAGGATCAACATCTTTTTGGGCTGCCCGTTTTTCAGCCACTTGATTGACTGGTTGGCAAAGATTGCATTGTCGCCATGGAGGATCATTTGGTTGGTGAAGATGGATTGATCGCCCACCACAATCGCACGCCCACCGTTTCCATTCTCACTGGCAGCAACGAAAGCACCTGAGGTCCTTTCCCGATATGTTGGCGGCAACCAGGCCAATGTTGTGTTCCGGTTTGCATTCACATGTCCGGGGCGGTTGGTCACGATTTCATTGACTCCCGAAAGGATCGGGTGGCGTCGAAAGTCACTCACGATTGGACAGTCATGCATTCCGGCAAACGCATTGGGATCGTCCGCGGGGTAACTGGTCATTTTGTCGAAACCAAAGCCAGCGAAAGTAACGTTTCTGCGCGGTGGGGTGCTGTCGCTTGCCAACAATACTGCGCCACCATTGTCGACGTGGCTGTTGACGTGCACGGGCAGATTTCTCAGATTGCCTATCACTACCAACAGAGTATCGGCGGGTTGTGAGGATCGGAACTGCTCAACGCTGATTCGCTCCAGGTCATTGCCTTCTGCGATCATGTTGAATCCATGAAATCCGCGGCTCCATTGCGCCTCCGAGATTCCTTGCTGCTCGATGCCGAACTGGGCCAACGCGATGGATGGGAAAGCGAAAAACGTGATTAGCAGAATCAGCAAGGAGTGTTTTCGCAGCAGGTAAGTCGAAAGCATCTGCGATTATCCTTTCACTGGCGCGGGCGAAACAGGAACAGGCGACGCTGGAACCAATCCGAGATTTGAATCGGGTTTGAGGTCGAGTGCCGAGAGTTCTTCCAGTGTTTTTTTGTAACGCTGTTGATCGGCAGTCGGAATCTGGATGTCATCACGCATGTAGCGGGCGCGAACATAGTCCTGGATCAAGTCGGCAACTCGGGTTTGAAACTCGGGAGATCCAGAGTTCATGACTCGTTGGGCAAGTCTTGCGTTCCACCAGCTTGATCTGACGCCGAACTTTCCCAACAAAAACCGGTCAACGGTTTCGACAAGGTCCTTGGGAGAATCGATTTTCGTATTTCGAATCTGTTGGATGACTTTTCGTTTATTTGTCTTCACCTCATCGCCAATAAACGATTTCGCCAACAGGTAGATAAGAAACAGGCTGAGTCCAACGATCGCAAAAAACGTAAACACTTGAGTTGGATTGATGGCAGAGAGACCATTAATGCTGTCCAACATGTTGCGAGGATCAAACCTGGATTCAGCCAAGCTCTGTGACGGCGGACTGAATGGGTTTTCCCTTGCAGAATCCGAGTTTCGATTCGATCCATCGTTTGAGTCGTTGCCTCGTCGTGAATTCGATTGCGAAGTGCCGTTTTCACGGGAATTAAAATTGTCCTGATTGCCACCATATTCTGTTCCGGCTGAATTCTGACCCTCGTCACCATCTTTGTTGGACGTCTGTTTCTGAATCTGTTCGATCAGGCTCCCAAGCATCGAGCCAACACCTTTGGAAACGCCCTGCTCTTCGTCGTCGGAGTCAAGCGTCCGCTGAGCAGCTTTGACCAGCAGACGATCAAATCGCGTTCCGACAGCTTCTTCGGAAGAAGCCCTGCCAGTCGTCGCTGGCTCCGAACCACTATCGGATTCGGAGTCAAGTGAGCGAGAGATCCAATCCTTTGCCCGGTCAAACATGCCTTGATCAAGTCGTTTCTGTTCGGATGAGCCAGCCTTTTCATCGCCTTCTAAACCGGAAGTTGGATTCGATGTTTGGTTTTGCCCGGGATTCAAAACGTCTTCTGTCGATCCTTTTTCAGCCAGGTTCTCAATGACTTTTTCCCAATCGACATTGTCACCTGAAAGAGGACTTTGTCCGCCCGTTTCTGAATCGGTCCCTTCATTGTTTTCAATGCTCTTTTTCAATTCTCCAGGATTGGATCCGTCACCTTTTTTTGCTTGAGTCCTTTCAGATTGTGGCTTGCCCGACTGGCTGTCCGGATTCGTCCCGTTGGCTGGATCGGCTGCCGGGTCTGAAGTGGGAAGTTCAAAGGGGGAGGCGGTGCGGTCGTTTTCGGTCTTCGCATTTGATTGCCGCGTTGGATCATCGCGTTTGGCTTCGCGATCCTCGCCGGGCTGACTGGATTGGCTCGCATTTTGTTCTTTCAGTTTACTGTCGCCTGCATCCTCAGCGACGAGTTTTTGTTCGGCGTTTGGTTGAGGTGTTTGCGCATCGCCTTGATCACTGCCGGCGTCGGCATCCGTTTCAGGTTGATCAGAGTTCAAAGGACTTGCACGTTCACCAGATTCACCCTCCTGTTGCGAATCGCGTTCAAACTTCTCTCGCGCTTTTCGCATGATCTGACTAATCGCATCGTCAGGGTCATCTGGCCGAGCGTCTGAGTTTGAAGGTTGGTTGCTGTATTTGCGAAGCTGCTTCGAAAGTTCGTTCTGCATTTCAGGCGGCAGTCCAAAGTCCTTCATCAGCTTTTGAGAAGAAGCCGAATCGACGCCATTTTTCCGAAAGTATTTTTCAGCAAACTCCCAGGCCTTTTCTTGCTGGTCAGGAGAAAGGTTGGAAAGAAACTTACGGCCCGCAGCTTCAATTTCTTTCTGTCGTTGCGCGTCAATCTGCTTGCGTTGGGCAGCAGGTTGAAAAGTCGACAGCGCTTGAAACAACTCCGCTGGTGTTGCCACCATTTTTCGGTCGAACTCGCGAAAGGCATCCTGTGCATTGCTAACTGAGCAGAACGCTGCACTGGAGACGCAAGCCGCGACCATGATCAGGCAAAGTTGATTTCGTATGCAATTTTTCATTTAGCTAAACTTACTTGTGCTTGAAATCAAAACCAGTCGTAGATCAGTTTCCATTGATCGTTTACCTCGTGGGGCATCGCCAACAGTTGGCGTTCATACTGTTGGGTTGTGCTTTCTAACCAAAATTGTCCACTGACATAAAAACTCGCGAGCTCTCATTTTGAAGAACTCAAATACAGCATCTGCTTGTCATGCAATTCGATTTCCTTTTCGATCACGAAGTGACTTGCGATGATCGTTCGCCATTGATCAAACGGGCGGCGGTTAACGTGCAACTCTTGGCCGGTGCCTGTTGACTCACCATTGTGGATCGAGAACGCCTGCCGCTGGACCTGCTTCATGTTGGCAAACAGGCCCTCAACCTGATCGTCGTAGAGGTGCTCAATGCAGTCGACGCAAACGGCGCTTTTGAACTGTTCAAGGTTGGCGATCGGCTTGGTGATGTCGCCAACCATCATGTCGGGATGTTTGCTGATTTGATCAATTCCGTTCGCTTCGAAGCCCAACTCCCGAAGCCGTTCCACGGTATGCCCTCGCCCGCAGCCAAGGTCGATCACCGGACCGATCAACCAATCCTGATACTGCGGCAACAGTCGAACTCCGGGACAGCGCCCCTTTTCAGCGTCACCGTACCATGGATTGTCGTCGTAAATTTTCTGGTAGAGTTCCTTTGAGTCAGCGGGATGGCCGGCAATTTCGTCTGCCGATTTGACGACGGCGTTTCCGGTCCCGAATAGTCTCTGCCCTTCTCCAAAGGGCGCACGTTTCCAAAGCACCAACTGCTTGCGATGATTGTCGAAGGTCGTACGATCCGGCTTCAGTTGTTCAATCCACCAGTCAGGTGACTCAGTTGTGCGGTGCAGGTTGTCGCCATTGAAGTCAACTATTCCAGAGGGGCCGCATGTAACGGAACCAAAAAACAGACCGCCGGGACGGACAACTCGCGAGAGTTCACTCAATGCAAAGGGAATATCTGACCGATCAAGACATTGCAGCACATCGAAACAGGTTGCCAATCCAAAGAAGCCATCTTCAAACGGAAGCGATGTGCAATTGGCCTGCTGGATTCGCTGCTCCACTTTTTGCATTCGCGACATTCTCGACCGAGCCTTCTCGACAGCAAGATCACTGACGTCAACGCCGTAGGGCCGCGAATGGAAAGGTTTTTCAGTCAGGTACTCGATCACGAAACCTGGTCCGCAGCCGACATCCAACGCGCGACCTGCTATCGAAATCAACTGTTCGGTACCCGTGACGGCATTTCGAAACCCCGGGGACTTTTCTGCCAAACTGCAATCGGCAATGCGTTTGAAAACTTCGTTGTGAATTTTTTGGTAGTCCGTCATCAACGCTTCGCACTTTCTTCCGTTGCTTTTTTACAGTCCGCAAGGCACAGCAAAGCCATCGCAGTACCGTAGCTTCGTCCAATTTCATGTGAGTCAACAAAGCATCCATCAAGTTCGGGAACCGACATGATGATCGCCCGCTGTCGCTTGGCCATTTCTTCACGAGCAGCCTTGTCCTGGACTTGCTGAATTCCCTGGCATCGGGACTCCATGCAATACCAATAGAAAAATCCGCCGTAGTTATAGGACGCCGTGTGGTCGTCGTACTTTCGAGCGGCATCCATGCTGTCATGAAGTTCAAACGCCGCCCGAAGGCTCGCAAGTAACGCATCGTGATCGACGCGATCCCAAACGAAGAGGGCGCCTTCGCAAAGCGGAGTTCGACCAGCACTCGAAATCACGCTGCGTCGGTTAGCCTTCGCTGCCGCAGCACTTCCTTCTTGAGGAATGCCGTATGTCCAGGCTCCGTCGGCGAATCGGCACTTCTTGAGCGCCGCAATTCCTGCTTCAACGACGGATGCATCAACCTCAGCACCGAGCGATTTGGATTCCTTCAGCGCCCACAACGCAGAAGCCGTCACAAAGGGATTGCTGTACTCGTGATACCAGTCACCGCCGGCCGTCTGCACACTGGCCAGCGATTTCAGACATTTTTCGATTTCAGGACCGCCAGTCTTCCATTCCGATTCCAGACGATTGAACAACCGCAAGCGATAGAGATAGGCCCAGAAGATTTCATCTTTGTCTTTGAGATTGAAATTCGAATCGTCAGTCACGTAGGCGACTGATTTTTCGATTGCCTTTGTGATTCGCGGTTGGAGGTCTTTCAGTTCCGGGTGTCCGTGGGCTTCAAGCAACGCCATCGCAGAGAGCGAAGTGATGGCAACGTATACGTTGGGCAAGCTGTCAGTGCCTCCGAAGTCGTAGTCCGAATCTTCGAAGCCACCTTTTTCGTTTTGCATCGAAAGCAGGAATTCGATGCCTCGCCGCCACAACTGAGGTTCGGTGTAGAGCCCTGGCGAAGCCGCCGACCCGAGTGACTTTCTGCCGCTCAACGTGTAGCCGTCTTGCGGTAGTTCACGAAACACTTCGAAGCCACGCACGAAGGGGCCGATTCGCTGTGCTTCTGCGGCTGCTTTCCAGCCAAGTGGGTGATCGGGGAACGATTCGCCGACGCTGGCAAATTTCTTCAACGCTGCCTCGTGCTCGTTCAAACGAAACGTTGCCATTGCGGCAATCAAATGTAACTCGACTGTGTCGTCTCGCGGAACGCGCATTCGATTGACGACCTGGCAAGCTTCATAGTTTCCGGCGGCAAAATTTTCACGAGCTCTGACGAGCGAAGGCGATGGCTCCGGCAGTGACGTTGGTTTTTTCAAAAAGCTCGACAACCATTTTGAGTTCATGGTGGTGATGCGATCCAACTTTGTTGAAGCGGTCCCGTCGGTTTCCACGATCAGGAATCCGGGCTCAATAAATTTGAAAGGCTTCAGCTCGTAAGTTGCAGATTGCGTCTTTTCAGGAATCGCCATCAGTGGAACGTAGTGTTCATTCAACGATGCGATGATCGCCGGATTCGAAAAAGGACCGGCTCGCATGTAGCGGTCAACTTCTTTTTTGCGATCCATAAAGGTGTCGGCGAGTCGAGGCACGTACCAGAAGATTGGCTTGCCCGAATCGGCAGATTTCTTTTTCGCATCGTCAAATTTGGATTCCCAATGGATGGCTGTGCCGATTTGGGCTGAAATCGCATTTGGAACAACGCGGGTTTTTGAGGTTGAGTTTTGGGCTGTCACGAGATTTGCCGGGCAAAGCAAGAGGACGAGCAACAACGGGACGATACGTTTTTGAAACATGTTTTCTCGCCAGTCATGCAATGAAGTGATTTGAAGTTAATGGCTGAATCAGTGGTTGGGCGTTTGTTGTCAGAGTTGATCGGTAGTGGGTGCAATTACTGCGGCGAGACGCCGCAGCCACAATTTACTGCGGTGAGTCGCTGGAGTCACA
>CAYUNP010000112.1:0-6338 GCA_964446085.1 uncultured Pirellulaceae bacterium | reverse complement strand
CACAATTTACTGCGGTGAGTCGCTGGAGTCACAGTTTACTGCAGCGAGGCGCCACAGTTAAATTGTTGTGGTGAATCGCCACAGTCACAATTAGACCACGTCGTTGATCAAGTCACGGACTTCACGAGCATTATACGATGATTCGACCGGAATTCGCAGCAGTGGCAGGTCGGCAGCGTCGAAAGCGTCATTTACGAACTTATCGCGTTCGATTCGGTCAGGTCGGTTGTGAGAATCGTCATCGAGCTCAATGCAGACGACTGGCTCAAGGGATCGCGGATCACAAAGCACGAAATCGATATGCTTGGAAAGGATCTTGTTGAGCCACTTTCGACCGTTGGCGGAGCCTTTCTCGACCCGAATCAAGTCGGCGATTCGCACCATGGCGAAGATCTCAAAATCGTCCAACACCGCTTTGTGAAGTGACTTATAAAACCGTAGTTCACTTTTCGTTACCAGCGACGGTCGCTTGAAGTAGGGCATTGGTGCTGGCGCCGAATACATTCGCAGCAGCACAAAAATGGCTGCGAACACAGCAACACCAACCCAAAAGGGCCAGTATTGAATCAGTATGCCAATAAGCTGGTCGAGCATTTATAATTTCGTGAACGTAGCTCTTGAAGAATCGTCTGGTAACATTAGGACGCTTTCACCAACCGTTTTTCTATCCGATATTTTCCACTCAAGACAGACCAACTTGGCTGTCAATCAACGCGTGTCGACGACTGAATCAAAAACTGAGCTGAAACCCCTGAAAATTGGCAATCTGAGGATCGGCTTTCCTGTCGTTCAAGCCGCGCTTTCTGGCTACAGCGATTGGCCGATGCGTGTAATCGCCAGACGACTCGGAGCTCCGTACACGGTCTGCGAAGTGATGTTGGACGAGTTTCTGGTGAAGCTTAAAGAGCGTAAACGTACCAGTCACTTTCTGCATATTTCGGATGAAGAACATCCTGTTGGCGGTCAGCTGATGGGCGCCGAACCGGAACAGTTTGCTGCTGGAGCCATGAAACTGGTTCAGGCAGGCTTTGATATTATCGACATCAACTTCGGTTGCCCGGTCAAGAAAGTTCTTGGGCGATGTCGTGGCGGATTTCACTTGAGCCAACCGAAGGTTGCGCTGGAAGTCATCAAACGCACTCGCGAAAACGTGCCTGCCGAGATTCCGGTCACGGTCAAAATGCGTCGTGGGATCGATGACTCACAGGAAAGCCGCGATCAGTTTTTCGAAATCCTTGATGGAGCGTTTGAGATTGGCGTCGCCGGTGTGACCGTTCATGGTCGAACCGTCAAACAGCGATACGTCGGACCGAGCCGCTGGGAGTTTCTCAAAGAAGTCAAAGAACATCTTGGCGATAAAATCCTGTTGGGTTCAGGAGACCTTTTCACGCCGCAGGATTGCCTGGACATGATTGCTCAAACCGGAGTCGATGGCGTGACGGTCGCTCGCGGAGCCATCGGGAACCCGTGGATTTTTGAACAGACGCGTGCGATTGCCGCGGGTAAGCCGATGCCCGATCCTCCGACGCTTCATGAGCAGCGGGAAATCTTGCTGGAACATTACAGACTTGCCGAGTCGCTTTATGGTGAAAACCGGGTCGGGCAGTTGATGCGCAAGTTTGGTATCAAGTATTCGATCCTGCATCCGCAGCACAGCGAAGTTCGCAGCGCTTTCGTAAAAGTAAAGCATCGAGTCGATTGGGAGTCTGCGATCAACAAGTTCTATTCTGTCGACGGCCCTGGCACTCATCCCGAAGGCCGAATGCACAAGGCCAAGGGCAGTGATTGCACTGGCTGACGGACGATCGGAACAGTTCAGCGTTATTGGGACTGAGTTTCTATTGGGACTGAGTTTCCGAATTTTTCTTCAGGCGTTGGAGCGCCAACGTTGCACTGTTCACCAGATTCTGGTTGCTGGTTTTTTGGGACACAAGCTCCAGCGTACGGATTGCATTGGCATCGCCCAGTAACTCAAGCGCCAAAATGACTCGGTGTTCTCGACGCCCAGCCGGGGTGGAAATGCTGGGTTTGAGTTGGTCGATTTTCAGAATTTTCTGGATTCGCCACTTGGCTTCCTGTGAACCATCCTTCAATTCTCGCTCAAGCATCGGGCGAATTTGACTGACGATGGCTTTCAGCATCCTGGTGGCATTTTCCCGAACCTGGAACTTTCGATCGTCCAGGTCTTCGATCCATTGTTTGGCCGACTCTTTTTCCTGTTCTGCATACAGTCCGAGCCGCTTCGTCAGCAAGTCCATCACTGATTCATCGCGCTGCAACTGGCGGTAAAGTAGATTTGTCGCGGCCAATGATTCTTTCGGGTCATCGCTTCCCATTCGAGTCCAGACGCGATCGAAAAGAAACTCCTGCTCGCCATCGATCTCGGGGAAAAGGTGATCGCGAAAGTTCCAGAAAATCACTGACCGATCGGAAGCACCTGAAGCACCACTGGCCAGACAAAACAACTGCGGAGACGACGCCAGTGCGTAGATGGTTCCTGCATGTCCCTCAATTCGATCAATTGCTTTCATGGTTACGAGGTCCCAAATGACGATCGAATGGTCGTAGTTGCTCGAATACAAAAAACGACTGTCACTTGAGAAGGCCGCAGTTACGATTCGTCTGTCGTCGGCTAACCTGTAGCCGTATTTTTTTGCGTCGCGCAAATCGAAGACCTTCAGAATTTTGTCGCCATAATTAATCTGTGCCATCAAGTTGTCATTGGGAGAGATGATCACTTTTTTGGCAACGATTTTGTTGGGTGGGACGATCTGTGCCCCATCAACGGTACTCAGGATTTCCATTTTTCCACCGTTGTGAAACACAGCGATGCTTCCGTCTTCGGAAGTACCCGCAGGCAAAACCGTACGGCCTTCCAGTTTTGTTCGAGTCGTTTTTGGTTTCGATGGTAATGGCCACGGATAATCGTAAGCCGTACCTTTTCCCATCAGAATCAGACGCGGAGGGTTATGTGATTTGGCAAGCTTCCAGCTAGGTTGTTTGAGCTCTCTGATTAATTCTCCGTCGCTGGCATTCCACAATTGGGTTGTGTTGCGGTTTCCGGATACGATGTATTTGTCGTCCGGTGAAAAAGTCAAAGCGTAGACACTTTGCGAGGCAATCAAGGCCTGAAGTTTTTGCTCTTCGATATTCAGCACTCTGATATGTTGGCGACGGTCTCGAACCGCCAACTTTTTTCCGTCGCTGGAAAAGGCCAGCGCGTAAGCTCCGATCGCTTTCGGGTTCCGGTCAGTCGCGCCGTATCGCCAAACAGCTGATGCGGGCAACTCTGCGGTATTCCACAGTTCACCTTCTTCGACGGTCTCTTTTTGCGCCAGCAGATTTGTGCTGCATGCCAATAATGCCACTAGCGTCAGCAACACATGAACAGAGTGCAGGCGTATACTAACTTTCAAATGTTTTCCAGGCTTCACGGTTTCGATTTACCAAAGGCACAGAAAAGGATTACTATCTGTATGATATCTGATCCTGCTTGAGACCACGATTTTACGTATACTTGATTTATGAATTCCGGAAAAAAATGGCAATCAAGAATCTTCATCGTGCTTGCAGGAGTCATCTTGGGCTACCTGGCTCGATTCATTTGGCCCCCGGAAATTCAACGTACATTGCCGACGAGGGAGTTTAAGGAGCCCTTAGTGGAGATCCCATTCAGTGAGTTACCTATCCTGCCAACTGATGATGCTGATCGGTAGAATCGTCGCGAGATTGCCTAAGCGTCGAATTTCCTTTCTCTGATACAATATCTTTATGACGGATGCCGCAGAACAATTCGGGGAACCAATCGTTGATAACGAGCCGGTCAATGAACCGTCAGTGGTCAATGATTCCGAAAGTCAATCTGACAACCAACTTACAGCGGAAGTCGAAAGTTCTGGCACTGAAAGTTCTGGTACTGGAGCTTCCACGATCTCGATGCTTTTTCTGATGGTGTCGATTCTGTTTCTGGCGTCCTGGTTCATTGGGCCCCGTTTGGTTGAAGAATATCAGTTCGCTTCGACCAAAGGGAAGTTGCGAGCCGAGTACGAAAACGCAGTCACGATTCTGGGTAGCGAACCACTCAAGAAAGTTTCGATGGCTTCACAGCTGGTAGCGCACAAGGTTAAGCCGAGCGTTGTCAGTATTTGGACGATTAAACTTGAAGGCGGTGACGATCCCGAATATACACGCAGAAACGAAGTGTTGACCGGTTTCGGATCCGGAGTAGTTACTACGAGCGATGGCTACATTGTCACCAACGCGCACGTGACCGAAGATGCGAAGGAAATCACGGTCGAACTTCATGACCGGCGAAGCTACCGGGCTGTCGAAGTTGGCCGTGACGAAACGAGTGATATTGCCGTTTTGAAAATTGAAGTTGACGGATTGACTCCGGCGACCTGGGGCGACAGTGACAAGCTGGAAGTCGGTTCCATCGTATGGGCTGTTGGTAGTCCCTATCGTTACAAGCAAACCGTGACTTCCGGAATCATCAGTGCCAAGGATCGCATTGGCGAACGTCCGGAGGTGCCGTGGCGCAACCCCAGAGAGAAAGCCAGGAGTTTGTTGCAAACGGACGCAGCGATTAATCAGGGCAGTAGCGGCGGGCCATTGGTTAACGCCGATGGAAACGTGGTTGGGATTAACGTTTCCATTTACGGCGAGCAATTCCAGGGGATCAGTTTTGCGGTTCCCAGTACGACCGCGAAGTTTGTCTATGAACAGATTGTCAATCGTGGCAAAGTCGTTCGCGGATACCTGGGAGTCGCACCGCGAAAAGTCGGACATCAGGAAGCACAGGCGTTGGGGCTGCCGGATCTCGAAGGGGCCTTTTTGATCACGGTTGAACGCGGTTCTCCGGCTGATCTGGCGGGCTTGAGACCTCGCGATGTTGTTCGTTCCTGGAATGAAATCCCGATCCACCAGTACAACAGCCTATATCGACTGGCGGAACGAACTGAACCGGGGTCGGAGGTCGAAGTTTCACTGATTCGAAACGGTCAGCCACACAACACCTCTGTGGTCATTGGCGAAGCGCCAAATTACTCGTCGCGTATTCGCCGTCGCCGAGTCAGGGGTCGGAATTAGAGGAAACCGTGGCTGCGGCGTCTGGCCGCAGTTCTTCTAACCAGATCCTGTGGTGAGACGCCGCAGCCACAAAAGATCCTGCGCGAGACGTCGCGGTTACAGCTTAGCGAGGATCGAAATCGCAATCTTCAAACCAGCGATCTTCAGGGGCTTGCCACATGTCAGCGTCGATATCGACCAGTGTTTCAACTGCTGAGCCTGGATCGATGCACTCTCGCAATTCGGCTCGCATCTCATTCACTGAATCAAGAATCTGTTCAAGGCTGAAGGTGGTTTCGCTCATAGAAGTTCCATGCGGAAGGGAAGGATGGGTCACATCTGAAACGTAGGTCAGGTTTCAGGACCGAGCGTGAAAAACGCACAGAAAATGACCAAACTCGCAGGAAAGATTGTGCATTGCCTGCGGCAGCGACGTTAGAACCGGCACGACCAGAACGCTGCAGGAAATCGTCTCACAAAGAGATTTGAATCTCGTCAGTCGCGTTGCGGAGAAGGCCGAATCTCTGAAGGTTTTGCCTTTTCAACATGCCAAACGTTGAAATCCCGGGTGGTCCTGCGGGCACGCCGTAGGGCAGCGACAGCGGATGATGTGGCGGAAATCAAGCCAGGCAAATCGCATCAGCATGGTCGCGGCTGAAATTGAAACATCGGCTCGCGATGAGAAGCTGGATCAAATCCAGACACAGGTCGCAGGACTGTTGTGGAATTCGAGAACTTTGTCAACTTGATCAATGACGAAACCTCAACCGCCAGCTAATCCATGATCAACTTACTTGGCCGACTCCAATATGCGCTCATGGTCATGGCCATCACGTAGGCCAATGAAAGCATAAAAAGAAAGACCGCTGCCGACCCAGCAAGCGGTCTCCTTTAGCCCAAACGAACGGGCCGACTTGATTTAGCTTTCAATCGCCTATTGAGTGCAACTCGGTCTATTTGAGAAACTCATCGGTTGCTTATTGGCCAATGACCTCACCACCTCTGGCAGTTAGCAATTCAGTCAGAGTCTTGTCGCCCATCGAAAACGGTAACGCGACTACGGAGCCGTCCGCTCTGCAGGCAGCAAACTCTCCAGCATGAAAGCCGCCAAGCGATTCAAGTAGTCCGCTTTTGGCAAACTCAATATCTTGCGGTTTTGCCCAATGGATATCTCGCTTTGCTTCTACCAAAAGAATTGTATTTGAAGTGCCGTCACTGATTCCACCCAATGTTGCGCCCTTTCCGTCAGGAGTAAAGATGGTCTCCTCGCC
>CAYUNP010000111.1:0-17118 GCA_964446085.1 uncultured Pirellulaceae bacterium | reverse complement strand
AGGGAATCGAACCCTCACCACCAGCTTGGAAGGCTGGAGCTCTGCCATTGAGCTACACCCGCTTTGTCGAAATACAGGTCTCCCTGCATTACGAATGACCGGACAATGTAACAAATTCGCGTCATTGACCAATGGACAATCGAACTTTTTTGACTTCAAAACCAAAATTCCGAGCCAAAAAAACCACCATCCAAAGCCGTGGAATTCGCAACAATTACCCATTTTCCCCCACGTGGAAAAAAACGGGCTACAACACTACTTTCTTGGCCTCAAGCGCAATCCTAACGCAAAATCGTTCGGAATTTGCACCGCGAGAAAGCCATCATGGCCCTGGAAACAAAAAGTGGGGGGAGCAGGATTCGAACCTGCGAAGGCAGAGCCAACAGATTTACAGTCTGTCCCGTTTGACCGCTTCGGTACCCCCCCGATTTTTCCTGGTGATTCCAACCAAAGACCCAAACAGGCCTGGCCACAATCGCCCGATTTCTCAGGGTCACAAGGTGCGGTACCGAAAAGGACAACCAAAGCAACCGCGACTTTCGCAAATTTGCCAAGCGTCATCCAACGCGACGCACCTCTAATTCAAGAGCCAGCGGAGGGGTTCGAACCCACGACCTATGGTTTACAAAACCATTGCTCTGCCAACTGAGCTACGCTGGCTGACTTTGAAGTTTCGGTAATATATTAAAATCGCGTTTGGTCGCAATACGAAAACTGGCATTCTGCCAACACGAAAATGGACGCTGTAGATTCAAATTGGTTCGCGATTGCCTGAAAATCAGTTTTCACAATCACAGGAACCATCTCTGGCAGCAAGTCCCTCGTTTTTTCGACCTTCGATTCCGCCAAATTGAGCCATTTTGCGAATTTCGCATAATTGAGTACCACTTATCGACAAAAGCCCGCCAACAACCCGATTTGATGCGAAAGGGTCGCAGCCGACGATCATCAACTATATTAAGCATCCACCTTTTTTAAAAAATCCTCCATTCATGATCGTTGCCTCTTCTCTTTCTCGCCACTATGGCTCCGGCAACGCGAAGGTCACTGCGATCGATGACCTTTCGCTGGAAGTTGGAAAAGGCGAAAAAGTCGCGATCCTTGGTCGATCGGGATCCGGCAAGTCAACTTTGCTGAATTTGATCGCCGGTCTTGATACTCCTTCCGAAGGCGAACTTTCAGTCAACGGCAACCAACCAGCCAAACTGGACCCGCAGGAAAAAGCTCGCTATCGACTCACTGAAGTTGGTGTCGTCTTTCAATCCTTTCAGCTCATTCCGCAACGGACTGCTTTTCAGAACATTGAACTGCCGCTAATCCTGGCCGGTGTTCCAATCCTGAAACGTCGCAAGAAAGTCCACCTTCTGCTGGAACGCATCGGTCTCAAAAAACGTGCTCGTCACAAGCCACATCAACTTTCGGGAGGCGAACGACAGCGAATCTCAATCGCCCGCGCCATGGTCAACGAGCCTCCAGTGATCCTTGCCGATGAACCGACAGGCAACCTGGACACACAAAACGCCGCCGATGTGATGCAACTCATGCTGGAAATGATCGATGCTCAAAATTCGACGCTCTGCCTGATCACACACGACGAGTCTCTGGCCAGCGACATTGCCGATCGAGTCATCCGCCTGCAGGACGGAAAGCTGGTGAGCTCATGAATCGATCAGAACTGTTCATGATGGCAGTGCAAAATCTGTGGACCAGAAAATCCCGCACCGCATTCAACATCTTTGGCATTGTCATCAGCTGCGCGATGTTGCTGTTGGTATTCGCAGGTACCCGAGGCGCCCGCGAAGGATTGCTGAACCTGTTTTCACAATCCGATTTCGCGCGCCAGTTCGCCATCACAGCCGGTCGCGACAAAAGCGCCCTGCCCAAAAACCCCAAGGCCTCGCCTATCGAACCTGGAGCCGGCATCTCGAAGGACCGCAGGGAACGCATCGGCGAAAAACTGGACAAAGCCTGGGAAACCAGAAACCTTCCGCTAGTTCGCATGACGTTGGAAAAGCTTGAGACGCTACGCGAGACCTCAAAAATCGCGTCGGTCATGCCGCAGCAGTCAATGCGAATCCAGCTCTCATTTGAGGACCAAAGGCTCAGCGCCAACGCAGCCTGCTTTTCGACCGAAACCAGCGGGCTCGAAAAACGCATCATCGCAGGCGAACCTCCACAGGCTGATTCTTCACGCGGAAAGGTTTGGATTGACGAATATCGAGCCTGGCGACTGGGCTACAAAACTGACGAACAGCTTAATGAGCTCATTGGCAAAACAGTCAAACTCCAGGCGTCAGTTGCCGCGCCGAAACTTTCCCCCAAAATGCAACGGCTGGCCCGGCTCTTCGGAGTCAAAGGAGCCCCGGAAACCCAACAGATTGCTGACACGTTTCGCAAGCTATTCGACGACGTCGACCAAACCAGCCTGAACGAAATCGAGATTGCGGCGGTTCAAACCGTTGCCCGCCGACTGGGGCTTGATTCGGCACTGCCCACCGAAGAACCAAATGCAGAGAAAAACCAACTTGCGGTTCGCGAATTTGAAATCGCCGGGATCGTCAAACCTCCCGATCAATCAGCGACAACGTTGTTTCAAGTTACCCGCGCCAACCGCGGCACGGACCTTCTGATTGACTGGCGTGATTATCACGCTATTGAAAAAGCAACGAATTCAAATCGCATCTACTATTATACCCTTGGAGCCGTTTCCGACGCCTCAGAACTCAAAGAAGCCATAACTGAAGTTGAAGCAGCCGGCTTCACGACTCGCTCCGCACTGGAAGTGCTCGAAAAAGCCGATATCGAACTTGGGAAAGTTCGACTGATTGTCGCTGCCATCGCATTGGTGATCCTGTTGATCGCATCAGTCGGCATCATGAATACGATGATTATCGCAGTCATGGAGCGGACTCCAGAATTCGGCATCATGAAAGCCGTTGGCGCGAAAGATTCTGACATTCGCCAATTGATGTTAATCGAATCAGCTTTGACAGGAGTACTCGGCGCGGCGGTTTCCTTTGGCGTCGCCCGATTACTCGATTCAGTCATCAGCCGGTTTGCGCGCCGCTACATCGAAACGCGAGTCCGCCAGGATTTCGACTTCGATGTTTTCGTCTATTCGATTGGGGACGGGTTGCTCGTGGCGGTAATCGCAGTCGTGATCTGCACGTTGGCCAGCTTACTGCCTTCTCATCGGGCAGCCAAACTCAATCCCGTTGAAGCCATGAAATAGCCTGCTCAAAACGCAACCGTTGTCCCGTTAGCTCAGTGCCCATGCGTCAATTCGCGTCCCTCGAATGGATGCGGCATTGCTGAACGAAAAATTCGATCACAAGCCCCACCAACATCCCGAACCATGCGGCTGCAAAAGAACCAAACAGCCAGAGGATGCAATAAATTTCTACCGGCTCAGACTGATAATAATCCTCGCCCGGAGTTCGCGAAGCTCCAATCACGCTGGTAACAATCAGGCACAGCGTCAAAACGGAGACAAAGAAAACACCAATCGCAGCGCCCACAAGCACTGGCACGTTTCGGTAATATGTGAAGTTCAACACCAACACAATGATGCAGCCCAGCAACAATGCGGCCAGCGAAGAGGACGAAGCATTCGTCAAAAACGCCACAACAAGAGATACTGCAATCCCTAACGAAAACAGGAAACTCAGCTTGAATTGAAAGCGCGAACGATTCATTGGCCAATTCAAAACAGGGACGAACTAAAACGCATGAGTACCTTGAACTCTTTGATCTAACGCAAATTCTGAATTTGCACCGGTTTCAAGCAGTTGATATACTAAGTGTACCATGCTTCCAACTGGTATTTGAATCGGCTGCCTCGCTCTCTAAAACGATCCGCTTCTGCGCCTTTTCCGCGGCATCACCATTAGGGACCATTAGGGTGATACGGCAATCCAGTACTGAAGTTCTCATGGGTTCTGACTTGAGACGAATACGGGAAACAGAATCATCTCTTAACCAAACCCATCGGGCGGGTTTTACACTCATCGAGCTACTGCTCGTCATCATAATCATTGCAATTCTTGCTGGCCTTGGCGTTGGCCTGATGGCTCAAGTTCAGAACGATGCATCGATTGCCGCAACTCGTTCACGAATCACGTTCATCAGTAGTATTCTGGAAACCGAACTCGAAGACTATGAGTTCAGAAGATTGCCTGTGCCGCTACCGGTAATTGGCTCGATGATCGCTCAGGACAATTTGCTGACTAACAGGGAAGAGACCTTTCTGATCCATGCCAAAGTCCTGAAACGCATGCTCGTCGCCGATTTGATTCGTGCCGAAATGCCAGACGGTTCGTTCTCTGGGAGAAACGTGATAGCCAACAATGGACCAGTCGACATCATCGGCGAATTTCCCACACCCGCCTTCGCCGCATTTCTCAACAATCTCAATATTGATCACAGCCCTTTACTCCCTTACCAATTTGCTACCGAAGCCCAAACGTGGGCACGTTTTCGCGCAACCCCAGGGCAACGAGGCTGGGCGCCGGTAGTGGACACCAACCCAAACGACGACATCATCGAAGACGCTGCCTCTCGGTCAGAGCTGCTTTTTCAGATCCTGCAAAACATCGAAATCGATGGAGTGCCAGTCACGGAAAAACTTGGACCACGAGGCACCGGAGATTCCAATTCGAATGGCTTTCCCGAAGTCATCGATGGTTGGGGAGAACCGATCTTCCTGCAGTGGCAAGCAATTCGCATGGGCTCCCAGGACACGGCCACAGGCATCTGGACGTTGCATGAAAACGGAACTGACCGAAACGGGGACGGCATTCCCGACACACCTCCATTTTGTGGACTCTCCTGTGAGCATGCGACCCGCAGAGCATCTTTTGCGGACTACATCACGCCGGTACTGCCCAGCCAAATACGACCGTTTCTGACTTCCGAGCGACTTCTTCGAATCGATGGAGTCCCTACTGACTATCAACCTTTGTTTGAATGAAACCGGGATGCACAGAAAACGAAAAACATTCATGAGACTGAAGTCGCAAAAACGCGCCTTCACTTTGATTGAGTTGCTTTTCGTAATTCTGGTCGCAGGCATTGTCCTGGCAGTTGCCATCCCAAGAATCCGGATCGTCAGCAAGGAACGTGGTGTCCGCGAAACATCTCGCATCGTCGGATCGATTATCTCCAAGGCCAGCGACGAAGCCGTGATCAACGGCGCGGCCGGCATCGTGATCAGACGCAACCCGAACTTCTTCTCGGGCACGCAGTGGTATGCCTCCACGCAACTTGGAATCCTGCGAGCCGTCCCGGTCTATGTCGGCGATCAACCTTACGCCAGAGGCGCAACACCCTCGCGCGGTGCGAACCGCATTTCCCCCACGCTGGTCGAGGTCCCGAGACCGATCGAACAGGACGACAACCCTCCCATCGTGCCAGGAGACAGGATTTCATTCAACTACTCTCCGGTGCAATTCGAAATCAACGACGTCGCAACGGTCGTCAATGGCCAGGGTCGTTCCGTGTTGAGGCTGCAACTGAATGCGAATGCGGGATCGTACCCGTCCATTGCTCCGGAGTTTGAAGACGTGCCCTATGTCGTTCATCGCCAACCAGTTCTGCGGCAGTCCTCTCTGCAAGAACTTCCTGAAGGCTTCATCATCGACTTGCGTTTTTCAGGATTTGATATCGTGTTCGAAAGCCTCATCGAGGATCCTGATACGCCTTTTGAAAACTATGACATCGAGATCATTTTTGACGAATTCGGATACGTCGCAAAGGCACTTTACAAGGAAGTGGACGCCAACAACGTCCGCACGGGCAGGTTTGTAAGAAGGATCCCCAACGAACCGATTTATTTTTTGGTTACCGAAATCCCTGATTCCCCTCAGCGGTCGCCTCTTGCCAATGATCTTGCGATGTGGGTAGCGATAAAACTGCAGTCCACCAGCCCCTTTGTTGGCTACAACGTACCGCAACGTGAAAATTTTGTAGCCGGAGTGTTTATCCCGTTTGAGGTACCGCGCGCTCGCGGAATCGCGACGCAGGGAGTTGCTCCATAAACCATTTTTGAGAACCTTTTGTCTGGCTAAAATATCCTGCCCCACTAACGGAACTGAAAATTGAAAACGCAAACTGATCGACGGGGAGTCTCGATCATCGAAGTGCTCATTTCGATGGCCGTTGCAACTATTGGCGTGTTCGGCGTGATGGCTCTGATTCCATTCGCAGTCAACCAGTCACAGAAAGGACTCGACAACGATCTTGCCAATACGTTCGGCCGAAACGCCGTCGAGACGTTACAAATTCGGGGCGTGTTCCAGACTTCTTCAACCATCAGCCTGGACCGAACCGCGACGGACGAGGTCTTTGACTCGATTGTGTTTCCGTCACTGGTTCTAAACGACGAATGCGAGACAACGTTTCTTGGCCCGGACCAGGTTATCGCCAGGTACTCCATCGAATCGCTTGGCCTTTCGTTTCTTGGCGACCCCAGAAGCGGCTTTGGGCTCGTCCACCTCGATCCCGTTGGCGTGGCGCGACGAACCGGCTCAATTACATCCTTCATCGTCGATCTGGACCAGCAAACACCCCAAATCATTATCCCCTCGGTTACGCTCAGAAATACCGACACGCGTGGCACCGTCGCAGGAATCAAATCACGCTACTCGTTTGCCGAAGCAATGAATCTCTGTTCAACCCGTGACGACCTGATCGTTGGCGAGCAACGTTTTGGTTCGACGGGCGATGCGACGAAAACACTGGAGGTTGCTCCACCGCAGCAGTATCACGACATCGCAGGCGGTCGCAGGCTCAAACGCCAGGCGACACGAAAAATATCATGGTCGATGATGCTCAACCCCTCGAAGCACGCTTCCGTGGTCAAAGAATCCTTTGCCGATCCAGCTTCTCCTCCAAGTCACTTCAAGACCTGGGTGCTGACGTATAGCGGACGCAGTTTTGACGGATCCGCATTCAGAGCGCGAATTCTGAACGAGCCCGGAAAGTACGGTCTTGGTGTTGCTCCGAACCGACTGCCTGAACTCACTCGCCTGGCCCTGGCCGATCCAATCAATAGCGACTCATCGATCACCAAAGATAGTTGGGTGATGCTGATCAATCTGATTCCGGTCCCGGACTACGACGCATTCAACGGCCCTCAACTGCCGCTCTCGGGCTTCTTCGACGGAGTTCGATTCCGGGCTGACGAAGCCGGTTACGACAAACAGGTGAAATTCGCACGGGTCACGAAAGTCGATCGGGTATCCGTTCCCAACGAAGTCGGCATTGATGGCAGCGCCTTTGAGATATTCCCCGAAACCCTGTCCAGATCAGGAGGAACGTACATGGTCTACCTACCCGATGTGATAAATGTATTTGAGAGAACTGTTAGAATTGAGCGTTAGAAACATCTACCGTTTCGCCTCCACCACTTCCAAAATTTTTCCAAGTCATGGGTTAACGAGAGAGCTGGAAAAACAATGCAATTAAAATCAAAAACAGGGGTGCCTTCACGAGAGGGCATCACACTATTGTTCACGGTCAGCATGCTGGTTCTGTTCCTGATGATGGGAACGGCATTTGTCGTCGTCGCCAACAACTACTACCGCAGCTCCGTGCGTCGCAGCAGGCACAGCACAATCAACCGAGACGCAACTGCGTGGCTGGACCAGGCATTCTATGATGCCATTCGCGGCCCCAGCCTCCAACATACGCTCTCTCCGCTGCGCGGCCACAGCATTCTTGAGGATCTCTATGGCTACGGCATCAAGGGAAGCCTCTCTGACACGGCCACATTCCAACCTTCAAGCAACGGGGCACTGATTGTGCTACACCTCGATCCGACATCGTTGTCCTCGATTCGCGATGGAGTCATCCTTGAAGATTTCCTTTCCAGCGAACCCTACGTCGATGGCATCCTTAATGGTCGCGTCATCACACTAACCACCGGCAGCGCAACTGGCTACTCAACGCGAATCATGAGCCACGCGGCAATCGAAATAGTAGTAGAAGACGAAGAAGGAGAAGATGAGACGACGGTTGTTTTGCAAGTCGTAATCCCGCGTGACGAAACGGGTATCCAATGGTCCAACGTTGGACTGGAAGATGAATTTGTGATCAATGGCCGCGAATTTTCCGGTTTTGGAGCCGGAGAAGTCGCCGACCATCCAATTGATCCTGACGGTGCGCCCCTGCAGCGTCTGGTTCCTGACGACGATGGCGGCACGATCGACATTACGAAAGCGACGTCCTCGCGTCCCAATCGAATCGGCGAGACGTTCGCAGACCTGGTCGCCGATGACGGTTACCTTTCGAGCGACCGAAGCCCCAACGAATCGTGGGACGCCCCGGATCAACACAACATGTTTCTCTCCGGGCATTTCGGTGAAGACAACGTCGTCATTCCGAGCTTTCACAGAGACCGACTCTACGACTATCAGTACACACGGACATCCGAATTACTGGGAGAAATTTCAGCAACTGATATTCGCCGTTTTTCCTTCCGGCCTGTTCACATCGGACCAGACGACTCATCGGCCACGCCTCCTCAACGACCGGGCCTTTCATCGCCGATACCGCAATCCTGGTTTGGCCGCTATCTCGCCGATGGGTCACTCGATCCGGCAGTCGCGATCAATTCCGAAGAATCGTTGGACGTTGACACCAACATGGATGGAAAGCCTGACGCTGTGTGGATCGACATTGGGCTTCCCGATCAAATCGATGACCAGGGATTCAAGCACCGTCCACTGGTAGCGTATCGAATCATTGATCTCGACGGCCGGCTAAATCTGAACGCTCATGGGCGATTGGGGAACACCGAACCGAACCCGCCAGTACGATCAGGTACAGGTTATGGAGTTGGGGAGATTTCGCTTTCTGCAACGATCAACAGCGATTCCGAATTTCTGATCATGCCACGCTATGGCGAAGACAATGAGCCCGGAGCGCCTGAAAATTCGTTAACTCCCAACTACTTCCCAACCCAGAAAATGATTGGGCATCCCGCGATCAACACGAAAACGGGTTTTCGATTTGCGACCGCTGCAGACTTTTTTGCCAGCAACACGTACACGGTGCTCGACGGTGATGAAGAAGGGATGGCTCAGTATCTCCCAACATCAATCGGAGTTCGTAACCACAACCCCTACCTTAGCGACTTTGGCCTGGGCGGTGGAGTTGGCGACAGCCACTATCGTCCACACGAATTCGAAGCAGCATTGCGACGGGGGGATGTCGATAGCACCCTCCTCAGATCCCGTCTTTTCCTCCCCGGCAACGCCGTTGATTCTCTCACCACACACAGTTTCGAAATTGCGATTCCCGCCACCACACTTTCTTACCCGGAATTGCTGCGTGACAGAATTGCACTCGAACACCAGGCTGCCGACCTGAAAACCGTTTACAACATTTTCACCGGTGACCGTTACATCGACCCGGACACCGAAGAAGCATTTGAAATGAAGTACATTTCCAAAGACATGCTGATGGGCGGTCGCTTCAATCTGATTCCCATAATCGGCAATGGGGTCGACAACGACCTCGATGGTGTCATCGATGACAGCGAAGAATTTTCGCTCGGCAACGAAAGCTCATTCATTCCCGGCATTTTCGTCACCCAGTTTGGAAATCCGAGTTACGACCTCAACAATGATCCTGAAACAGACGACTCCTCCGCCAAACCACTGATGGCCAAACAACTTTATCTCCTCGCGTTATTGACCTGCGGTGAGGCAGCGCCCGAAGGCTATCCCAGCGGGCCGCTGGCAGATGACGGGACATCAATTAGCCCCGATGAACTCTATCGCCAATCGGTTGCTCAATGGGCTGCCAATGTTGTCGATTTCTATGACACGGATTCAACCATGACGGTCTTTGAATATGACGTAAACCCATTCAACGACCCTCGTGTCGACAGCAATCGGGTCGATGGCGATCCAACTACGGACGAGGAAGCCGAACGGGGAATTGTTTACGGTGCGGAGCGCCCTGAAATTCTGATCACTGAAACGTTTGCACATCATGACCGGCAGAATGAAGATACCGCTCGTGAAATCGACACCGATCAGGCCGACGATGATGTCACTGGCGAAACAACAGAAGATGGAGACACGGACTGGGACAGTGGTCGCGTGCCTCAATCGTCACTCTATGTTGAGCTCTATCATCCCCACCGACAGACCACAACGACGGATGATCCGGTGCAGGGATTCCAATCGCTCCCCTTTGAACTCTCGGACGATGAACCGCCCACGAGTTTCCTCGACGCGCTGCGTGATAAAGTGACCGGCGTGGATATCGGAACGACTGCTCCCGACGACACGCCCGTTTGGCGGATTACTGTTCACCGAGGACCAGACGCCACCGATGCAGACGAGCATGTTCGAACGATCTACTTTACCGATCCGGTCAATTCAAAAGCTCCCGATCCGGAGCACGATTGCTTCTTCCCAACCGGCAATCTGGATACCATCGATCCAAACGATGAAACTCACTGCTATATGGTTCTTGGAACTGCGGGCAATGTTGGCAAAGGAGTGCAAACTTTCGGTCGCCTGACATCAACAGCACAGGGTGAGGATCCGACGTCCGAAGAAATCTCCCAAACGCGTGCGATCACACTTTCATCCAGTTCAGTCGAAATTCGTGACTTCGACGGAGGCCAAACCAGAACGGTGGTGACGCGTAACTGTATCGGCGCTACGATCAATCAGTTCCGTAACGGGCACTCCGGTGCGATGGGCACACGAGGGCTTTCGCTAAGCGATCCCGACGGAGGCTATTCCGTCGACCCAACCAACATTGACTCCGGAAAAGCGGCTGACGGTGTCACGCTTGATGAACCTCGCGACACGCCTTTCGATGCCGAAGCCCCTTCTGGAAATCGTGACAGACAGGACATGGCAGCGATCTGGACCAATGGTATCAAGCAGGATTCTGACTACCAGTTCAGAGTCCTGAAGCTTCAGCGACTGGCCGATCCAAAGTCTGAGTTCGACGAAAATGCCAACCCTTACGTTACCGTTGACGTCGCCAATGTTGACCTGCTGTCCTTCAATGGATTGCAAGACAACCCGGACAACGCAGTCAATGAAGACGTCGACGATTCTCTGGGACTCAGATATGTTCTGGCCGATGCCGGAACAACTCTGGGAGGAATTGAACGGGGAGAGGAAATCGCGAACGACGAAAGTCCGCAATCAGCTCGCAGGCAGTTCTATCGCGCACTGGGACGCATCGAAGTTCCTGACAATGCAGAAGGAGCTTCCGGAACCGACGAACACAACTTCAGTTTTCAATTCACTGATGGCAGTGCGTCCGAAGCCAACGACAGCGAGCGACATGAAACACTTGGTGGCCGCAACGGATCCTTTGATGCAAAGAATCAGTATTCGTGGCTGATGTGGAACAACCGGCCTTTTTCAAACAAAATGGAATTGGCCAACGTTCCCATGCTGTCTGCCGAAGGAATCGTCAGGCACTTCAACCGAAGCGAATCAGACACCGAACCGCTGGGAGACAACGAGCCTGCTGATCGCGCGTTCAGTCACTTCTTTGGCAACGACCAGTTCGGACATTTGATGGCCTTCGGCAGCGTGGAACGAAATGGTGCTGCACAACCCAATCGCTTTGACTGGATTTGGGAATTTGTCGAAGTGCCCAATCGTTTCCTTGGCTCAGAAACCTTTCTGACAACGCGCAACAGCAATGGCGAACCGACCTTTGTTCCCGCAGACGGTGCTCTCAAGTTCAATTTGCATCCGCCATGGCACTCGATTCCAAACTTTCGCTACCCCGGAATGGTCAATCTCAACACGATCTATCAGGAAAGTGTGTGGCAGGGGCTGACACGTGGGTTTGGCGATCTTGAGTTTGCTGAATTTCGTAACAACAGAGAGGCGGTGATCGGGCCGACAGATTTCGGACGTCACTACACCACGGCAGAAGCAGCCGAATTTACGGACAACAGAGAGACGCTCCGAAAAGGAGCCGATGCAAACCTGTTTCGCCCGAACGAAAACGGCGACGGGCAGCTGACTGACGGCGTCAGCGACAGCACACACGGAATCGGCACCGACGTCGAAGCATCAGCACCATTCAAAAACGAGCTTCGAACCCGTCTGGGAATCGCCGCAACGACACGCTCCAACGTCTTCGCAATCTGGATCACCATCGGCTATTTCGAAGTCGATGACTTTGGACGTGTGGGACCGGAAATTGGATCCGACGAAGGTAACGTGCGCAGAAATCGAGCATTTTACATGTTCGATCGAAGTATTCCCGTCGCCAGCGAACCAGGCGAAAACCACAACGTCGACAATGCTGTACTTACACGGACGATTATCGAATAACTTTTACACTTTGCGTTGGGTCTGAATGTTTGCCAACAATTTCAACTCGTATTTAACATCGCCACAGCGAAAAGGCTTCAGCTTGCTGGAGCTACTGATCGCCATGGTGATGACACTGATCGTGCTCGGAGCGATGATGGCTGCGTTCTCTTACGGCAGCCGCGAAATGCATCGAGGTCGCGCTGCAATCGATTTGAGCAATCGCCTGCAGGCTGCCAACGCGCTGTTGCGAAATGATCTCGAACAGATCACAGTCGACGTTCGGCCACATCACTTTCTGCCTTCGCCTCCCAACGGTTACCTGGAAATCGTTGACGGTCCGCGACGTGACTACAACGCAAGCGACTACTCGGTCGACGCAACCACCAACGCAAACAACTCTCGCCTTGGTGACACCGACGATTACATTTCCTTCACCATGAAATCGGACGCCGAGCCATTTCGTAACAGGAGCACCAGATCTCATTACGCTGAAGTCCACTGGTACCTGGTTGGCCGCACGCTGTATCGTCATCTGGTGCCCATTGGATTTAGCCCGGAAACCGGACTGGCTGCACTTGGACGCCGTGAAAACCGATCCTTTCATTCCCAGGGCGCAGACCCACACAGCAGTGTCCTGAATCGAGCCAGTTTTGATACATCCGTTGAAAACATCGTTCTGAGAAACGTGATCGCGTTTGACATTCAGGTTTATGATCCTCATGCGCCGCTCTATGTCGTTCGCGCGGGTCCCAGCTTGAATGATCCGATCATGGACGTCGCAGATCCTTCAGAAATTGGAGCTGTGCTGGGTGTTACTAACGGCAGTTTCAGCCCGATTTCCCTGGGTGCATTCACCGACCTTGGAAAAGGAATTCGAACTTCGGGAAATCTTCCGGTTCTCTTCAATCAACCACAGCGGCGTTACCGATCCCAGGCGGTTTATGACACCGGGACCTCGCAATACAACAACGACGAAGAAAATGACGCAGGTGAAAACGGAGTCGATGACGAACCGTACTTTGGTGGCGGCGTTGCCAACGGAATCGTCGATGACCTGGAAGAGAAAGCCTCCGTTCCTCCGTACAACGTGCCTTTGCGCGGGATCAGAATCTCGATGCGTGTCATCGAACCAAACACCAAACAGGTTCGCCAGATGACGATCGTCAAAAGCTTCATCAAGGAATGAGTCGATCAAAAAAGCCCGCCAACTTTCGCTGACGGGCTCCCGAATTCATCAGGACTTTCGCCCTGACAAAATTTCTTCTTCAACATCTCGCGGAACCGGGCGATAACCCGCCGGAGTCATGCCAAACGTTCCTGCTCCCTGAGTCATCGAACGTAACTCATTCGAGTAGTCAAATAGCTCAGCCAGTGGAACCGTCGCCAACACAATCGCGTTGTCGCCGACTGCCCTGGAATCCGAGACCACACCACGCTTCCTGGACAAATGTCCTGAAACAGCGCCGATAAACGTATCGGGAATTTCGATCTCCAGCTCCATCACGGGCTCCCAAAGTCGAAGCCCGGCGGCTGGAAGAATCACTTCCCGCATCGCTTGTGCAGCACAATTCCTGAACGACATCTCCGAGGAATCGTTTTCGTGTTGCTTCCCGTCAGCCAAAGTCATTGCAACTCCAACGACTGGAAAACCACCCAGCGGCCCGCCGTTGAGCGCTTCTTCGAATCCCTTCCGAACCGCTGGAATGAAACGCTGTTCAATCCGGCCACCAGAAACTGAATCTTCAAAAGCAAACGTCTCGTCGCCATCAGCAGGCTCCATCCGCCCAACAATAAAGGCAAACTGGCCCGGTCCTCCGGTCATTTTTTTGAACTGATGCTCAAAATTGACCGAGCGACTCGGACGCTCCTGATATGCAACACTCGGCGTGCCGACAATACATTCACAGTCGTAGTCCGTTTCAATTCGTTCAACATAAACCTGTAAGTGAAGCTGCCCCATTCCGGCGATCAAAGTCTCACCAGAATCAGAAGCCGTCGACACACTGAAAGTCGGGTCTTCCCGAACGAAACGCGCCAACGCCGCCGACAGTTTATCGGCATCGTCACGGTTCTTCGGTGCGATCGACAACTGGATCACAGGATCAGCCACCACAAAGGTTTCCAGTCGAGCATCGAAGCTGCGGTCGGCAAACGTATCGCCTGAATAGCAATCGATTCCAACCACGCCAACGATGTCTCCCGAATACGCGATCTCCAGCTCTTCCCGTTTATCGGCGTGAATTCGCAACAGCCGCCCAAAGCGAATCGGTTTGCCGGTCCGCACGTTGATGATCTGGGTCCCTTTTTGCAAAGTCCCCTGATACACGCGCAGAAACGTCAACTGTCCAAACTTTTCGACGACCGTCTTGAAGGCCATCGCCACAAGTGGACGATCCGATTCGCATTCGAGCTGCAATTCGTTTTCTGAAATATCATGAGCAATAACCTCTCTTTCTTTCGGCGAAGGAAGGTACCCGGTGATCGCATCGAGTACTTCCTGAACCCCTTTGTTTTTGTACGCACTACCAAAGAGCACGGGAGTTAATTGCAGCGCCAATGTCCCAGCTCGTATGACGCGTCGAATCTCTTCGGCCGTCGGCTCTTCACCAGCGAGCATCGTTTCCATCAGTGGGTCATCCAGCATCGCGAGCGAATCCAGCATGCGACTTCTGGCTAACCCCGCTGCGGATTCATGTTCCACAGGAATCGGTTGGCGCTGAACCACTTCACCATATTCACCTTCAAACCAGACGGCTTCCATCGTGATCAAATCAATCACACCAACGAATGCATCTTCGGCTCCCATTGGAAACTGAATCGCAACCGCGTTGTCGCTTAAACGATCCCGCATCTGCTGAACCACAGAATCCGGATTCGCCCCAAGCCGATCCATCTTGTTGATGAATGCGATGCGAGGAACCCGATACCGCTTCATCTGGCGATCGACTGTCAGCGACTGGCTTTGCACACCTCGAGACGCACATAAAACCAACACAGCACCGTCAAGTACTCTGAGACTTCGTTCGACTTCTACTGTGAAGTCGACGTGTCCCGGTGTATCGATGATGTTGATCGCATGTTCGTTCCAGTCAACACGTGTAACTGCGGAAGCGATTGTGATTCCGCGACGCTTTTCAATTGGATCAAAATCCATAAAAGCTCCGCCATCACCGCCGCGAACTTCGCGCATTGAGTGAATCCGGCCGCCGTAGAACAGGATCCGTTCAGTCAGCGTTGTCTTCCCGGAATCGATGTGAGCTGAAATTCCGACGTTGCGGAGTCGCTCGACAGGGACGTTGGTTGCAAGGGTCATTTTTCTTTTCTTGAGAACAGTCATTTCAGGTTACCTTTTTTGAAGCCCGCGCACACCTTGGGCGCATCCAGCATGAGGGTGCGCAGATCGAGCGCGGACGTTGATCTTTGGAAAGCAGCACTGACGAATCAAAATTCGAATCGCAGATACTGCACAGCAAGAAGGCGCTAAAGCGTCAGTAGAATGGAATCGCTTTAGCGCAACCCTAAATGGTCGCTCGATCGTTTCCGAATCGAACGCACTGACCTTGAAAAGTGATTGTCGTGAATCTCAGACGCACGAGGAACTTTCGTTAGAGAAATTAGCCCAATTGGGCGTGCAACAACGCAGACACACAAGCCCTGCAAAGGTTCGCTCAAAAATCTCATGGATTGGCAAACATAGAGCGGACCCAATAAAAAAAGCCCGCCAACCTGAGTTGACGGGCCACTTCTTCAGCATCGCATTGGGATTTCCGCACCGCAGTTGTCCCAAGTGGTTCCATGCAACGATAAACACATGCGATGGAACCAAATGATTCGATGTTCGTTACTTGGAGGTTACTTCTGTCCCCATCTCCTTCTTGTCCTTCATTTCCTTGTCAGACATCTTCTTTTCCATCATCTTTTCTTTTTCTTCAGCTTTCGCCATCATCATCTTCTTTTGATCATCATCGAGCATTTCAGAAACGCCTGCCACGATCTCCTGAACAAGCTCATCCTTCTCAGTTCTTACCTGCATGACTTTCTCTTGCACCATTTCAGAGATGCCTACAGATTTCATGCTCATCATCATCGACTCAGCTTCACTGTTACCTTTTCTCTTGGAGGCAGTGTAGCCCTTTCGCAAATCCTTCACCTTGTCTTTGGGAATCAGCCCCTGAATCTGAGTGTCGAATTGAGTCAGACTTTTGAAATTGGCCATCACCAGTTCTTTGAGTTCATTTTTCTGAGCTTTCACCAGCTTGATTCCAGCGAAGTTGTCCTTCTGAATCTGCCTCGCGATTTTCGCGATTTGCTTGGCTTCGAGCCGTTCCATCTTTTTCTTCATCGCCGAGACATTGGCATTCCCTTTGCTTGAAGAGCCATCTTCCCTGGTGGAAGATCCCTGCTTGCTAGAAGAACCTGAGGGTTTAGAGCCGGACTGAGCTGAAACATCAGCAACCATGAAGAGGGCTGCTACGAGTGCCAGAAGAAGAGTTTTGTTCATCAATACGATTCCCATTAGGGTTCGAGACTTGCGATATTAAAAGGTTGTCGATGAGACGCACCGTCAGGCCGTCCTTTACCTTATTTTTGGCAAATCCTCCAGATTGGAGAAAACCCTTCCAATCACCCCCAAACCTTGTACCTGGACTCACGAATACGGGCATGGACGTGAATTTCTCAACGAAAAATTGGCAATCCACGTCTTGGTCGCTGAAGCACAATCATAGCCCGCATAAGCAAGGATCCCGATCATAACCCGCCGCGTAAGGAATCCCTGATGCTCCAGATCACAACCCGCCGCGTAAGCAAG
>CAYUNP010000110.1:13457-17433 GCA_964446085.1 uncultured Pirellulaceae bacterium | reverse complement strand
TGTTCCTTGACGTCAATGGCGATGTGACTCAAACCGCTGATGGAACCATCGACGCGGCAGGCCTTGGATTGATGGTCGAAGGCACCACAATTTTACTGGAAAATAACGATGTGGACATGATCGCCGGAGTCAATGCTGGCCAACTTTTGTTTAGGGACGTCGACGGCCTGACTGTTGGAACAGTTGTCATTGAGAACGTTGTCGCTGACGGCGTGATAGCGGGAACTCAAGTTGAGTCATCCGAAATGTCCGTTACTGGAATTAGTAACAATGCTGGAGGCAACTTCGAAGACGAGTTCTTCGAAGAAACGATAACTAATCTTTCCGGCACGATTCAGGTAGTTGATGCCGGCACGTCGGGTCCCTTCAACCCGGATTTTGAAGGCTTCCTTGAAGGACTGAACGCAGACAACGCTGGAACCGCCAGTGATGTTGGTGTTGGGTTGATCGCAGGAGAATTACTCACTGTTGGAGAGACGATCAACTCAGACGCAGACATTGTTTTGCTGACCCAGTTGTCAGGCGATATCGAAATTACGTCTGTCGTGCAAACCGACGTCGATGGAAATGTACTGGTTGTTGCAGCTGACGAAGCAAACATTGATTCCGACGATGGCCGAATCAATCGTGGCACTGAGGGAGTTGTGCTTGACGTCTCGGTCCTGACCGAAGCTTTCGAGGACGAAGGGCTTGTGCTGAGACCCAATGATCTGGAAAATCTGCTTGCTTTTGTTGATCCAAATACTTTTACCCAGGAGTTCGAATTTATTTTCGGTGAGCCTGGTGAACAGCAGTTCAGAACTAGCGTCTTCTTCGGAATAGATCTGCAACGTTTCATGGATGTTGGCCTCGATCCTTCGGATTTTTTGGTAAGCTCGCAAGACGCTGGGTTTGGGGTTTTCGAGCTTAATCCGACGATCCTCGGATTGATTGAAAACGTGCTGTTCGACGGAGATTCTCCTCAGTTTGAGTCAAGGTCTTTCTTTGACAACCCGGAAAATGGTGCCACGACTGGAACTGCCAGTGGCACCCAGGCAACCGACGGCGGATTCGTACAAGTCAGTCAACCGATTAATAATCCGAACGACATTGGCCAGGGGATGGACAGCGATATTCCGATTGTGCCGTCCGCTTCATTCTCTTTTGAATTCCTGAATCAAAATCCAACGTTTAGCAACATCGCGTTTGTCTTCAACGACTCCAATATCAACCTTTTCGAAAACGCTTCCAACCCGGATGAGTTGCGGGACCTCAATGTGGCCGCTGAAGCCTTTGAGGGGATTGCTGTTGTCGGGCGTCCCAGCGTTGCTGTTGTCGAACCTTCAGAGATTGAACCGGCCGAACGAGTCGAGCAGGTGGTGGCAACTGAAACCGAACCGCTCCAGCCTATCCTGGTCGCCGAGCAACCTCTCTTCGTTCAAACGGTCCAACAATCAACTTTTATTGTTGTTTACTTTGAAAGTCAGGCGGAGGCGGAGCAGTTCGAGACAAGTTTCGAAGAACTGGCAGGCGAATCTGGCGACGTTGACTACGACGCGCTTGAGAAGAAGTTCGAGGAAATCTTCAAGCAGAAAGTTCAATTTGAGAGCATTGACGACGCAGAAGACTCGTTTGATGCCAACCAGATCCGTGAGATTTTTGAAGGCGCGGACCTTGACCTTGATGGTGAGGACGAGGATTGGGCAGAGGTGTTTCGAAAATGGCTGAAATCGCGCGATACGAACGATGAGCCACCAGAGATTCCTCGTGGTGTGTTCAAGATTATCGAAGTCGAGAATGGCAAAGCGATCATTCGGGGCGATGACATTGACCGAAGGTTCGTTCCCGAGCCAGATAGTGATTCAAATGCGACAGACTACGAGTTTGTCGAACCTGGCGAGGACGAGGCGACGGATGACGGCATTGAATTGCCGAATAGCGAAAACACATCGAACGTTTCCGAATCACCTGTTTCGGAACGCGTTGCCAGATGGACTCGGTTGTTGCAGGGCGATGCTTTGGAACAGCAAGTTGAAGCTGCATCACCAGTGGTTGCGGCCTCTTCGTTGGCTTTACTGGCACTTGCTTGCAAGCGAAATGCGAAGGAAGGCAGATCAACAGATGACGAAATTGCGCATTTCACAAAAGCCAAACAGGAACGTCCCGGAAGGAATATCTTCTCGAAGGCGGCTCGTTTTGCGCGACGACACAAACGAAATTTTGAAGAATAGACGACCGAAACCTGTATCCCAATAGATTGATACCGACTTACTGAGTGAGAAAAAATGTCCGACAACAACCCTGAAAATGATCGCGACGAAGAACAGCCTTCGCGTGTCTACGGCAGCCTGTCACCTGAGAGCATGGCGTCTCTGGATCCTTCCGAGATCGTTGACTATACCGGGACCATCGGAACCGCGCCTGGTGAGTTTGGATCCGGGCTTGTCGAGGATATGCCGGGAATTGGCGATGACGAGGAATTCGCTCAAACGCGGATGGTGGATGACGATTTCTACCAACAGGTTCAAACGTTCTTTCCTGCTGACAGCGGAAGTCAGTCTGCCGGAAGTGCACAGGCTGCCCAGCCAGAGAGACCTGATCCTCAAGCGGATTACTCGCGCTCGATCAGTTTGCGGGACGACCGTTCAAACCTGTCGATCGATGATTTTATTCCGCCAGTTCGCGAAATTAAATTTCCTTCCGACACCGCCAGTCTGGATCAGATTCGCGAACTGGATCCTGAAACGATCGAGGGAGACGAATATCACATCGTTGAAAAGCTGGGTGAAGGCGGATATGGAGTCGTCTTTGAAGCGGATCAAATGGCACTCAATCGTCCCGTTGCGATCAAGGTTCTCAAGCCGAAAAAGAAAAAGGGCTCTCAGTCAAAAGGCCCCAGTCAGTCAGGAACGGGTACCGGAGAATTACAACGTCGCCGCGACCAGTTTCTGCATGAAGCCAAAATTACGGCCAGGCTACAACACCCGAACATCGTGCCGCTGTACGATTTTGGTATTAACTCGACAGGCCAGTTGTTCTATTCGATGAAGAAAGTCGAGCGTCGTCCGTGGTCCAGCGTACTGCACCGACCTGAACGACTGTTGAACATTCCGTCTTCAGAAGTCGACGCACTTGCAGAGCGTCAGGCCATTTCCCGAAACATTGAGATCTTCTCGCGGGTTTGCGATGCGATGGCCTATGCCCATTCGATGAAAGTCGTTCACCGGGATCTTAAACCCGACAATATCATGATCGGAAACTACGGTGAAGTTCTCCTGATCGACTTTGGGATGGCTCTGGACCTGTCCGACAAAGGTAATCGGGACTTTAGTGCCGGGGGAACGCTGGTTTATATGTCGCCTGAGATGGCTCAGCATTTCTCAAAGCAAAAAGAAATCCAGATTGCGGCACACAAGACAGCTCAGGTACTTGGAGTCGATAAGGGAACGATCTTTCTCGACAAGAGTAATATCGTTGGTATCGGTAGTCTCGCACAACGGCTGATTAAGGAGTCTCAGGATCAAGGCGTTGTCGAGCTTGCCGAAACGTTGGTTCGCCTGGATGCAGAAGAGAAGGAACTGGCAAAAAAGATTGGCTATTCAAGCGACATCTACTTGCTGGGTGCGATTCTCTACCAAATTGCCGTGGGCCATCCGCCGCACTACTTCCCACTTTCGCTCTGCAAAAAAGGGCAACGGGAGAAGTTCCAGAATGAGCTTTGGTTGGCGCTAAAAAACGGGTTCCAGAAGTACAACAAGATCGACGATCCTTTGCGGATCTCTCTTCGTGAAATCGCGATTCGCGCGATGCGGACCGATCCAGCTGACCGTTTCGCGACTGTGGAAGAGCTGCAGGTCGCGATTCGCGGATTCCAAAAACAGGTGCAAAGCCTGGAACTCACCGAGTCGGGCAAGGAAGAACTGGAAAAGGCCAGAGGCCGTGAGGACTACCAACACTTGCTACCCGCACTCGAGTCATTTCGTGGTGCCAGTGAACT
>CAYUNP010000110.1:0-13357 GCA_964446085.1 uncultured Pirellulaceae bacterium | reverse complement strand
AACAGCTCAAGTCCGGCAAGGCGGTCAAGGTTGCAGACAATGCGTCCATCACTGACCTCGTCAACATTCCTGGCTCAGACAACGCGTTAGCGATTGGAAAAGAAAATGGGAAGATCGCAGTTTGGAAGATCGATGCAGATGACGTCAGTAGCAAGATTCCTGTTTCGATCGATCAGGCTGGCGAAATGGCTGATGCTTCAGTGTCTGCCAACGGGGAACTGCTGGCGCTTGCATTTGGGAATGCTGAAGGTGAGAAAACTGGTGCCAATATCATTGTGGTCAACATCGACACTGGAAACGTAGTCCCCGTTCCCGAAGATAATCTTGAGAAACTTGCAGGTTGTAAAAACGTGCAGTTTTCAGGCACCGATTCCAACCGTCTGGTTGCGGTTGAAGAAATCAAGGGCTTCCATGATCTGAAGCAACGAGTTCATGTGGTCGAGTACCGTGTGGATGGCAATTCACTTCGTGAAATCTCACGCGAAAAAGTAGGTGCAACCAATCGTACAGAAGCCCCCATCAGCAATGGATACCTGGCTTCAGTCCGTTGGGACAACGACAAACCGACCACAGCCATTGCTTATGATTCACTTGACGAAGAAGGAGTGGAAATTCAGAAGCTGGAAGTCGTTTCTGGTTCCAAACACTACCGGATGACGGATCCGCTGAAACGGTTTCCAACTGCATTGTTAATGGGCTCTGCTGGAAAACTCTACAGCGGGCATCGCGACGGATCTGTTGAAGTCTTCCGTGCAGACAACCTCGATCAGCGAGCAACACGCCTGGACAACCTTAACGAGAATGAGATTTCCGTGCTCATAGAGTCCGAAGACGGATCGCTGCTGTCTGGGTCAAAGAACGGACAGATTGTGATTTGGGGGACCGATCGAAGGTCGAGTTCAAAAATTGATGGACAGGAAGGTCAGCTAACTTCTATCGCAATCACCAACGAAGGTCGCATTCTCAGCGGTGGCGACACGGGAAGCATCAGCGTTTGGAAACCCGGTGGTGAATACTTCGATCCAGCCGAAATCAGAACGAAATCTTCTGTGACGGTAACTTGCGGGGCGATCGATCAAGGAGTTGATGCTGACAACGTTCCGGCAACCGCATACGGTACTCAGTCTGGCGAAGTGGTTTACTTTGATAGCGAAGCGATGAAAGGAAATCGCAAAGGTCAAATTGTCAGAGAGCCGAGTTCGAGTGAGTTTGGCGCAAAGTTTCGTTTCAAGTCTCCATTCGCGTCCTTTGACAACGCATTTGATGATTTTGATTCAATGGGAATCATCAATGGCTGGTTCGTCGTCATGAAGAAAGATGGCACGCTCGTTACAACACTGATCGATGAAACCGAATCGCGACGAAACGTTGCATCATCGAAAATGAATTCGTTTCGATCCGAAGGGAACACTAACAGGGGATACATTCCGTTGATGGGTTCCGTCTACAACCGAGATTATTTCTATACGAACGATCCATCCGACGAGAAAGATCTTTTGCTTTGGCGAAGGAGTGGAACTCGCTTCACGTCCACGCCAGTGACCGTTGCCGGTAGAAGCAATGGACAAATCAAGCGATTGGCAATGTCTCCAGATGGACGATGGCTGGCTGTTGTACGTCTGGCCAACCGCAGAAGTGGTGAATATCGAACTGAAGTGCTTGAAGTGAATGGTGGTGCACAAAGCATTGGTGCGTCAAAGATGTCGACTCTCCACCGAGTCGGTGATCCCGCTTTTGTTGGTTTTTCGAATGACAGTAGGCAACTGATGTTCAATCGACACACGATTGGAACGGATCGAAAAACATTTGTAGAAGTGTGGGAGCTCGCCGGTAGCCAATGGACAGAGAGCATCGGAAGTCCTCAGCTCGTGGCCAACCAAAAAGTTGATGTGATCGACTGGTCCAACGCAAATGATGCTGACCAACTCATTACCCGATTTAACCGAAACTTCTATCTGAAGCCGATCAGACCAGAGTCAGACCGATCTGAATTCTCCAGAAGTGGTAAGCAACGATTGAGAAACGTGCTTTCTACTGGTAGCTCCAAACAGTTCTACGTGCTGACCTCCAGTTCGCTGGATCGGTTTGACGTGAGAGAAGAATCTGCTGAGCAAAAGAATACTGCTGATTCCTACGTCCCGAAGAATGCCAGAGACATGCGGGTCTATGGCGAACGGATTGTCCTCCTTGACCAAACAGGCTTTCACCTTTTTGATTCGGACTTGACGTATGTGACCTTGCTCGCGGCTCGCAAGGTGTCCGTTGAAGCCATTTCGTTGTCTGGGCAAAATCTGGCGATTTGCTACGACAATCAGCTTTGTCGAATCTGGAATGTCGGTGGTGAAGAGCCGCAGGCAATTGGCCGCATTAGCGACACTTCGAAAGTTCAGCTTAGTCCAGACGGAAAATGGGCAGCTTGCCTTGTCGGGGACAAGATCCAAATTTTCGATGTGGGTTCCCAGTTCGATGCTCCGAAATCGACTTTGCCTGTTGGAGGATCGTTCCGCTGGTCCGGGAAAAAGGAATCAACTTTGATCGTTGCCACAAAGGGTGCTGATGGGACAGATTGGACTGAGTTTGATCCGACAACTGGTGGAAGTGTTGCACGAAAAGATCTTCCAAAGGACATCGATGGAATCATAGACTTCAACCTGGCTCCGCTCAGCGAGAACTTCGTTGCCATTCAATCGGCAGACGGAATCTCTGTGTGGGCAACGGGTGATGTGCCGGAACGAATGACGCGCGAATTGCACGAATTCGATTCGGGCCCCCTGGTGGATCTAAAGTCGATCACATTCAGCGAAATCGCTCAACCCAAGCCAGAAGAAATTGGAACGCGAATGGCGATACTTGCCGGAGATGGAGTTGAGCCAGAACCGGTCGCGAGAATTTACCTCCTTGCAAAGCAATTGCAGGAGAGCACTGAAGCGGAAGAGGCTGGAAAAGCCACTTATCGTTATCGTGTTGTGGAAATCGAAGAAGCCTTGCAGTCAAACCGTGTCGAGAACACCGAGGACTATCAGTCAGAAACCAACAGTGCACTTGAACTCAAGTCACTGCAATTTTCGGGCGATGGCAAGTCGTTGCTGAAAGTTCATAAGCTGGGAACATCAACTCTGTTGACGGACTAGAGAAAATGTTTTGCCAAAGAAAAAGGGTGAGCTGAACAATAATTCACTCACCCATTTTCGTTTTCTTATGTTGCCATAGGTTACCTCAGGACTCCAATTTGGATAGATGAGCTACGTGCAGCGAATCGACCTTCGACAACTTTGACGACAGCGCTACCAGGACTGCTGGCAACCACTTCTGCGATATGGGAACCGGTCCCGCCACCAGTGGCGATGTACAGCAGGTTTCCGGATGGAATTTCGAACTGGCTACTGTACTGGATCTCATAACCATCGTTTCGAAATCGACTGACGCGTCCCCGAAGCATCTTCGGATCGATTGATCTGGTTTTCTGCGAAATGCCCGTGGAGAGAAAAAGTGTTTCTTCGTCAGAAGACTCTGCATCGGTGTTTTCATCGCCAGCTGGTTCAGCATCCGGCTCCGGTGGGTTTTCAGCTTCCGTGTCCGGGTCCTCTGTCGGAAGTTCAGGAAACTCTTCTCCAGAACCTTCACTGGTTCCTTCCTCTTCGTCATCGCCACCCTCCGATTCGGTGGATGATGGATCTGGATCAACGTCAGGATCTTCCTCGGATTTTTCTTCCTGTTCCGGGCAAAGATTGTAAGCCTGAAGCGCCAGGTTTCGGACTTCGATTGACGGCTCATAGTAGCAATTGGCACGCGTTGGATCGGGGTCAAACGCCATTTTCTTGAGCTCTGCACGGATCACTTTGGCACAGCAGGAGATGCAGCCGTCATGAGGTTCCGGGCATTCTCCAGTGCCACAACCGCAACCACCAGCCACTGGCTCTCCATAAATGACATTTCCGCATCCGCATGCATTCGAGGAAGAACCACAGTTGCATTGGCCGCTTCTTCTCAGCTCACGATTCTTCTTTCGATTTTCCTTGGCCAATTTCTTCTTCTTGGCAATGTCACATGCTGGACAATCTTTGTTTTCTGGCCCGGGAGGAACACATTGTTGGCAACTCTGCATGGGAGCAGCACAACTGGTGCATCCTGGTTGGCTCGTCGACATGGCATATCCGCCCCCCACGAAAGGATCCGCATAAAAAGGATCCGCTGGATATTCCAGACCACTTGCACCCTGGACGGAGTAGATCACCGCCTGAACGGCCGTCATGCGAACTTCAACATTGAAATCCTGGAGACCGGCAAGAAGTGCTGCGGTGACGTTTGGGTCCTTGTTGCATCCAAGGCTCGCCAGATAGTCCAGTGCCTGTTGCTTCTTGGGAGCCAGATCCTGTTCTTTCTTGGCCGCAGCGGCTGCCGCCAGGAGGTCGCCCAGTTCGGCGTTCTCTTTGTCGGCGATATCCCAGGGCTTATTACGCTCTTTGTCGTCTTCTTCCAGCTTCTTGGCTTGGAGTTCGGCCATCTTGGCCTCTGCTTCAAGCTTCTTCAGCTCAGCCTCTTTAGTTTTCTCGTCTTTTTCTTTCTCATCTGCCTCTTCCGCTTCTTTCTTCTTTTTCGCCTCGCAACGCTTGCAGGTAGCTTCAGGAAACAGCTTGCCTTTGAGCTTGCAGGAGGCACAGGCTTCTTTGGCCTTTTCCGCAACAACAGCGGGTACACCGGTTGCAGCTCGTTCCCTAAGGTTCTTTAAGGGAGAAAAGATTGGTTCTCCACGATCCTTTGGTTCGCCGCGATTAAAGATTTGAGAGTACGCCGGTTCCATTCCCGCGTACAGCAACACCAGTAGAATAAGAGTGGCGCGTACCATAGTTCTCTCGATTTTTAGGGTTTTGATAAACAGTCCTTTGTTCCCTTTGATACTCGGCTTCAGGATATTCACTATTGAACAGGAGACAGGTCGCAAGGATTATCAAAACAGTCCAAAAATTTGCGAGTAGACGAACACGCGATATAATCGATACTTTCGTATTCAAAGTGGGATGAATGGTAATGGGACGGCGGAGCTCCAAAAGAACAAAGAAAACGCGAGGAAATGATAACGCAGCCAAGGCGAAGCTGTCCCGCCGACAACGCTTTCAGGCAAGACAACGAAACACGTGGCTGGCCTTTTTGGGCAAGGTGCTGCTTTTTTTCTTGCCAGTTGTGTTGCTCACCGGGTGGCTGGTTTGGGCTCTTATGATGCAGGGTAAGCAGCTCGATATCGTCGTGTTGGATTTCGGCGAGGGCCAGGGTTCCCTGAAATCCTCAACATCCGATACGTCACCTCTCAACGTCAAGCATTATGGTCAGGGAGGAAAAAACGACGATGGCTTCATTCAGCTTCCAGAAGATATCCGCTTTGGCGGTCCCGACAGGAATGCACTGCTGATCTTTAACGATTTGCTTGGTTCGGCAAGAAGAATCGGTGGAGTGGAAAGTAAGGTTCCCTGTGTGTTCATTCCGGCTGATCAGGAAGAGCATCAGAACCATGCGCTAAATGGTATTCCTGACGAGGAAACCGAAAAGCAATGGAAGCCTTTCGACGAATACGTCCGAGACATTGCTGCGCAGCTTGCTGACGATTCGGGGGGCGTGAAAAAAGTCATCCTCGTTTTTGACGTCGATCACCCTGACCTTGCAGGACGGCTTCCGCCACAGGTCAATCCGTTCATTGATCTCTGTCGGAATATGTGGGAAGGAAATCTTCGCGATGCGTTGGCAAAAGATTTTGGGGAGAAGCTCGAAATCCATATCTGGTTGTCGCATGACTATGGTCAGAAAAGCTACTTCGATTCAAATCCTGATCAGGTCGAATCGATCTTCAAACATCGATTTGAAATTGGCCTTTCCGGTGACATATTCAACTGGGTTAGCAAGAAGTACGGTGGTCATCATGACGTTGGCTACCGGGATTTGAAGGAGTACCTCGAAAACTATGTCGTTAAAGACGCGAGACTTCATAACCTGGTGCAGACTCCCGTTTTCCTGGAACCCGAAACAGTCGAAGACTTCACCCTACTCCGCTATATGAACAACAGCGAATCTGGCTTGGAAGAAATTTTCAATTACGCCGAACGCAAGAATGACGATCAACTCGATGCTCTTTGGCAAGAATTCGCAGAAGCAAAACGGAAATACAATTGGGACCTTGAGAATCCGCTCGCTATTCAACAGGCCAACGTACTGCTCCTCCAGATGGAACGGCTCTGGTATGAAGGCAAAATGGAGTCATTGCTCTTCGGGAATCTCAAAGAAAAACTGGAACATCTACTCGAAGCGCGACTAACGATTGCACCTGTAGTTCATTCACTTCGTGACGCGGAGGCTGCCGAACTACGTGAGTCGCCGGACATTGTACAGGTCTCGCTGCCGGAAATTCCAATTGAATGGCTCTTGCCAATTGAAGAACCCCCGAAAGCTTCAGAAGAGGAAAAGAAAACGGCGGATGACCTTCGTGACAAGCGAAAGAAAGAAATCAGGAAATGGAATAACAGTAACACCGATTGGAAAACCGCGTTGAAGCTCTGGCAAGTCTTGCTTGAAGACCTGAATCAGGAACAGACAGGGAAGTACAGGTTAATGATCGGACAAGCGCTCGACTTGCTCAAACCGTCTCAACGCTCCCCTGCTCAAAATTCAATCGCGAAAATTGAATACAATGAGATTGCGTATCTCCGACGAATTCACGAGGAACTCGTTTGGAAAGACAGTCAACAGGACCAGCAACTGTTCGAAAAAGTCGTTGGGCTTTCACTCAAAGCCCGCGATGCGTCCAACAGGTTCGTTTCCGATTTGCCGCCATTGCTGGTTCAGCAATTCGAAAAAAAGTTTATGGAACTTGAATCCGAGCGACGTCGGCTTGAGGATCGACTGTTTGCGCACGACGGATTTGGCAGCGGATTGACAACGGAGTTTGGGAGTCTACTGACAAAGTATCAGGACCTGACAGCAGGGAAAAAACAACTCAAAAATCGGTTTCAGAAAGCACAGGCGTCGCTTGTCAATTCAAGTTATGAGTTCCGTTACCTCATCGAGACGATCGCCTCTGGTTCTGTTGCAAGAAATTCTGACTGGATCGCGGAGTTCGATGCTTCTGCCGAAGAGTTGGCACAACGGGAGATTGGACGTTTTAATGAAGATGGCAGTTTTGGCATCATATCCCCGCATGCCGACTCGCTGCAAAAACTTGCTGAACCTGCCAACGACACCGACCGTTTGAAAGTCGCGAGTTTGGACGTTTTTGAGGGAAATCTTATTGGACGCCGATTGTTGTTTTGGCCTGCACTTGGTCTTGGTAAGAGAAAAGCCATTCGTGAAGGACTTGCGGAACACAAAATTGAGAAAGATAACGCAATCCTCGACGCGATCTCCAGCGAGCAGGTTACCAATGATGGCTTGTCAGGTTCCGAGTTAAAAGCGCTTGGAGGCAAGGTGGAATCGGAACCAGCAAAGGAGATTGTCCTGGTAGACGGTCAGGAGACGGAACTGTTGAGGGTTGCAAGGAGTTCGAACCGACTTCCGCTCTATGACAAAATGGAATCTGACCTTGAGCAAAGCTTGTCAAATTTCATCAACCAGTTTCATTCAAAGAAAGCAGACATTGAGTTTCATCGGGTCGCCAGTGATTTGTGGGGTTCAAACGTTGGAGGGGAGTCGCCCTTGGAGACGCAACCTTTTGTAAAAGTTGCATTGACGCGTCACCTCGACGAGATAAAAGACAAGCTGGATACGCTTTGCAAATCGACTTCTGACCAGAGACTCCAGACACTTCGGGAGGATACTGCAAGTGTTTGGGAAAAGACGATCGAGGGCAGTTGGCAAAAAAGGATGACGGAGATCCAGGGATTCTCTGACAGCTTTGGCTACTGGCGTTGGGGAGACGCAACAAACGTCGATCTGTCGACTCAAGCGTGCTACAGCAACCCAATGTTTGATCCGTTGGAAACGGAATTTGATCGCAGCACAGAATTTGATCGAAGCATGGGCATGGTTCTCTCAGTTCAATCGAAACTTGACGATCGGGTCGTGGTCCGCAGTTCGGAAGTCAGGACATCGAATAATCAGGCCAGGTTCGACGTGCCTGAGGAGAACGCAAAATCTGGCAGAGATCTCGATGTATACCTCAGAGGCCATCGTTATCAAGTCGAGGATCAACGGAAAAAACGTGTCGATCCCAGGGACATCGTGACAACATTTGTCTTTGGTGAGGGAATTAAAGGAACCAGATTGGAGATCGACCGGACTTCAGACTCAGAGACGGAAAATCCGATTCTGGGGGAAGTTAGCATTCTGCTTGATTGCTCGAAGAGCATGAAAGGTAGTCGGATTGCCAAAGTAAAAGATTACGTCAAATCGTTCCTTGAGTCCGCAGCGCAAAGAAAAGACATCGAGGTCTCGCTCTATGCTTTTGGGGCTTCGTATTACACAAATAGAAGTGGTGGGGAACAAGGTTTTAAGGTCAAGCCTGATACATCGAACCTTTCCAGATACAAACGGATCAATGACTTGGACGACGTGTGGCGCTATCCGCGTTCCGACGCAGAGCTTCTCGACTTGGCGTCGGTGGACGGGTTTCTCGCAGCTGTTGATGATTTGCAAGCCTATGGAGAAACGCCCATTGTTGCTGCTCTGGATCTCGCCGTAAAAGAGAAAGGCAATCGTCCTCAACTCACGGTATTGCTGACCGATGGTTGTGAGTACACGAAAAAACCTGGCGACAAGATGCACCTTCCATTTGACGGAGGGAACTCAAGGTTGCTGAAAGTCAGACAAAAACTTGAAAGTTCATCTAGCACACTGGTGATCTTTAACATGGTCGCGTCTGACGACAAAAAAGCATTTGCAGATATTGAGGATGCCGAAACTCGCATTCGCCTGATCAACGGCCTGTCGGTGCACAGAAAATCTGGAAGCGATAACAGGCTCGAACTGTTGGAGGGCTTTCTCAAAGGAGTACTGCCCAAACCGAAAGTTTCGCGTGACCCTGGCTTCGTGAATAGTCGCAACATCGAGCAAGATAAAAATGGGTCCGGATTGAGGCAGGTCATTCAACTGGGGCCGAATGATCGTCCCGACAAGCCGTGGACACTGACACTTAAGTTTGAGCCTCCGGAGAAATCAATCCGGGCATTCAAGAAGACTCCGGTCGATTGGAAAACCAATTGCCGAAACTTCGGAAACGAAGTTCTGAAATTCAAATATGATCCCTTTGCGGAAAAATTCTATCTCGCCACTGATTGGGGCGAGTCACGTGAAGGTGACAAAGAACTCAACCTCGCAAGTGGCCAGAAACTTGGAGTTCGAAACGAGTCGAAATCAGACAAGCCAATCATCTCGCTGGCATCTCTCGACGAAAGGCAACTCACTCCCGCACCAGCGGTCACCTGGCTGGAGTTAGCAGATGGCAAGGGCGATTCTCTGTTGGTGCAGGACTTTTCTCTGCTCAGACAGGGACCGGCACGATCAAATGTGCATACCATTTTGTTCCCCGAGATTCAGACAATCCTCGAGAATCGAACATTGGTCGGACGGGATTTGAGGCTTAACATGAATCTGTTCTGGCTGGAACGACTTCGAAAAGACGTTTGGACTTACATCGATGTCAGCAAAATTGATGAAGAAGAAGCAATCGTACGAATTGGCTCTGCGAGTCCGAAGGTCAAGGAACGGGAATTCGTCAAAATTGACGATTCACTTACTGGAGATGAATTCAGCGAGTTTGATTTCGCTATTTCACGACAGAACCTGAGCTCAGACAAATTTTCCATTAAGCTCACCATTAGCAGCCCGTCGAACAAACCGCTTGATCGTTGGCTGGTTCAGTTGTTGGATAAGACAGGCCGCGAACCCCATCGAACCTGTCGCCGAAAAACAAATAGAATATACGGGCTCAAAGAATCCGTCGATGGCACCAACAAACTGCTGGAAATAACTCATGAATTCGTTGTCGACAGAGAAGCTTTCAAGGAAGGTGCTATTCTTGGAATTGCCAATCTCGATGAAATCAAGAAGACCTACAGCAGCCTTCCTGCTGTAGAATTTTCCAGTGTTTTCAGTGCCATGGACTAAGTTCCGCAGAATCGGATCGGGGTGGGATGTTGCGTTTTGCTGTGCCGTCGCATTGGTCATGGAGGAGCGAATCGGATGCCGATGCTGCAAACAAGCTTCCTCGGCTAATTAGGTTTAGGCCTCCTGATCGTCAGCGCCGTTTGCTTTGAAAACGAGAAAAACGTTTTATTACTGTTCTCTGATGCGGGCGATTAGCAAGTGTTAATTGAGTTTCCTTGCAATCTTTCGGGCGAAATTCCAACGCGTAATATTCCCCTGACATGCGCCGCCTGAATATCAAGCCGCAACGATTCGATTCGGTGTGAATCTACGCGAAATCGTTTGGGGCTTCGGGTTGGAAATCCGCAACTTGGTTCTATCCTGGATGCCGGAAGCGAAAGCGAGGGGTTCCCTACTTCAACTCAGCCGGAACGCTCTTTAGCGCTTTGTCGCTCAACACATATGAAGAACCGACAATTTTGGCATCGTGATTGACCAGGTCAGGAAACGGCATGCCGGGCATCACTTCGACGGCAAAAATTTCCTGCACGCCGTCCTCGAACTTGCAGAAGCCCAACGTCTCACCTGTTTCGATGTTCAGTACCCACACGCCGCACGTACGTTCTTCCGCTTTTTCCAGTCGTTCAACCAGCGGAATGCCACTGAACACAGCCGACTCGCGAACTTGCGAAAGACCAATGAAAGCCAACGGGCCATAAAAGCTCAGTCCGCGTGTGAAACCTGGGAATTGTGCAATCGATTCGTACTTGCCTGTTTCCAAATCGACGGTTCCGATCGTGCCTTCGCCACTTTCCAATAGCCACAGCTTGTCGTTATACCAACGAGGCGAGTGGGGCATCGACAATCCACTCGCGATGATCTCATTGGATTCGACATCCATCAGGATTCCGCCATCACGCTTGTTTTCCCGCCACGAGCCGGGCTTGTCCTGATCCCCAAGTGCCGTGACGAAAGCCGCCTTACCATCACGCATCGCAAGCCCGTTAAGGTGACAGTTATCGCCCGGCACAAGGCTCTTGATGAACTTCGGACGCCAGAAAGGTTCGAAGCTGTTGTCGTCGCTCCGTTTGGCGAGGCAACTGAATGCCGTGTTGACAAAAATCAAATCACTTTGGTCGCCAACAATGACATTGTCTTGCCAAGCCATCTCGTGGATTTGAATATCGCCTGTGCAGTGGCTTCGTCGAGGCAAAAAGCAGGTGTCATGTTTTGCTTCATTAGTCGGGTAATCATCTGACTCATCCAGTTTGGTGCAGACGGCAGGCACGTTATGGTATTCCCAAATGTCAACGCTACAGCCGATCGCCAGCTTGCCGCCGACACGAGCCAAACCCATCGGCTTGTTCAGGTTTCGGAAATGTGTGTTCAACACGCCCGCGTCGTTGCGTAGCATGACCAGCTTGCCGGCTTGATAAGTCGTAACCATGACCGAGGCTGAGAGCTGATCCAGAATCTGCGGAAACGAAGTTGTGTGGACGCTTCGCAGTGGATCCTGGGGTTTAACTTCGGCTGAATTGTCGGCTTCTGGATTTTCGGTAATTGTACGAGGCTCGGTCATCGGATTTCCTTCACTGCGGGTTTCGGATTTCGAATCAGCTGCCGGGCGTTAGCCCACGGTTCTTCACGGCAACCGGACGCTAACCGTTGCGGCTGATTGTTCTGTTTGTTTTTTCTGAACTGTTGCCAGTCCTGCTACGGAACCTGTTTGGATTGAAAAATGGAGCGAATAAACGCAAAACTGGATGAATTTTGTGTTGGGTGGTGTTTTTCTGTTTCATTGGAATTCGTTTCGACAAAGACTCGGAACAAAGTATCGCCAGCTAAAATGGAGTCTCCACTGCGCAAACCGCAACCGCTGATCTGCTCGCCATTAACGAAAGTACCATTGGCACTATTCAAATCTCGAATTATCCAACCCTGGTCATCTGCTGAAATGACAAAGTGCTCCCGGCTCATTCGACAATCCATGATGCGACAGGCGGACGTTTGACGCCCAACCAAAAATTTCTCGTCTTGAAACACACGATATTGCGAACCCTTTGCTGGCCCTTTCGCGACTTCCAGGACCAAAATCTCTGGCAGGCTCATGATTTTCTACTCCATTGGTTTGAATTGTTTTACACAATCTCGCATGACGTCTGTTGGTATCGCTATTGAACTCCCTTTGGCGTAGCTGAAGTCGCAAGACTTCAAATGTATGGCTGAGAGTCGATCGAGGGACCACGCGTTTTGGTAGCGCATCTGAACTGTTGCCATGTTGCCAATCCCGCTACATCAAAAAGTGCTAACTCCCATCAGGTTCTTCCTGTGCAATGTCTTCCGGTTTCTTGGGCACGAACCGATTGATGACGAACCGCAGGTTGTTCATCGAATTCAATTGCAGATAAATCAACTCCAGAAAATTTGACTTGGCCAGATCGGCAAGCACGGACGGATCGAGGGCATGAAGTCTGTCCCGCGAAACGCCGTAGAATCCTTGCAAGGTATGTTTTTCACCGTTGGGCAACACCATGTCTGCTTTCATCGCTTCGAGCAAATCCAGGTCTTGCAGTTTCTTACAGAACGTTTTTGTTGTCGCAAACTGCTGTTGATAGTCTTTTAAAAACGTCAACATGTGTTCGGTATAAGGCGTCTTCTCTCCACTATCGGTAAACAAACGCTGGCCTTTGTTGTCGTTGTTGCAGCCCGACCACTGACTGTCGACGCAAAGCGTAAACTGCTGTCCATCATCACTGGTTGAAAACACAAACGGATACCGCCGGATAAATGCAGGGATATAGTCCGCCTTCCAGGACATGTTTTCATCCAAATACAGATTTGAATTCCCTTCCACTCCAAGGACAACCATTGGTGTGACCCCTTTATCATCTCCTGCAAAGACAATCGGGTACTCACGGCAGGCAATGGGAATCTCGACGGCTGTCAAAGGCACAGAACTTACCTTTGAAGCAAATTCGAAATTCACCGTTTCGACACTCAACTCTCTGTGAACTTCACTGGAAACGGGTGTCACGTTTTCATAAATTAAAGCCTGAGTCATTTTGAATCCTTGAGAATCGTTGATAGCAGTCGTAATTTGTCGACATGTGAAATTTCGTAGCTGGAGTCGCAAGACTTCAGGGCTGCAAAGCGAGCATGGTTTTACCTTTTGATCAGCCGGCGGGCGTTAGCCCACCGTTACACAACCGGACGCCAGCGCGTTGCGGCTGATTAAAAGCACCCTCTGAACTGTGCCAGTCCAGCTACACCATTCGTCTTCTTCGCAAACCAA
>CAYUNP010000109.1:0-17687 GCA_964446085.1 uncultured Pirellulaceae bacterium | reverse complement strand
CTAAAACGCGATAATACGAACCCGGCAGTCAGGGCCAGTAGCATGGTAAGGAGATGAGGAACGTTCATATGCGGATAGTTTAGCGGCGGCGGCATTTTGAATGCAGTGCTTTAAAAACCACAGATGCACGCCGATTCATGCGCGACTGACATCCGTGTTTATCTGTGGTTTCTTTCATAAACACAGTCGCCTACGGCTTGCCGTTAAACGATTTATTGTCAAACAACGTTCAGCGAAACGGATTGCTTCAGATTCGGTAAAGGAACGTGACCGTCGCGGTACAGAACATTGTAGGCGCAGAAAGGTATCAAGTGACCGCTGGGCAACAGGTGATGCACGCAGGACTTCATCAACTGTCGAATGTCAAAATTGTAAACGTCCATAAAGCTGGTCGTCGTAATTCGAAACATATCCGCATTGCCAAGATCGGACTTCATCGCGCGGCTAAAAAAATCTGTCGCCAAAGAAGCCCAATCGACGTCGCCCGCCAGTTCGGATTGGCCGTTGTTATTACCCATCAAGGAAACCAACCCGCCGTTGACTTCCGCTCCACCACTGCAATCGCAACCAGGTCCGCAGGCTTCTCGCATCATCAATTGTTCCACGATTTGTCGCGTGTTTTCGCGGTTGAGACTGATACCGTTGGCCAGCAGATCGAAATGTTTCTCCACATCGACAAAGCGAGTCACGGGAACGACTTCGCCGCCGCTACGAAAGGCATAACACAATGAATGTGCGTTGGGGTGAGCACAGGGGATCGGAAAGAAATCACTTTCTCGAAACCGACCTGCCGATTGTTCTTCCACTGCCTTGATGACATCCGGAAACGTAACACGGCGCTCAAGTTCGGCAGGTTCCACACTGCGACCAACGTAAGTCGCTGGTTGAAAACTGACTCCTGTAACCCAGGGTCGGGAAATCGCAAAGTCGATCAACGGACCAATCTGATCCATGTTCAAATCGGCCTGCATCGTGGCGACCAGAGTGACGTTAAGACCAGCTTCGCCAAGCACTTCAATGGCTTTCATCTTTCGGTCCAGTAAAGATTCACCGCGAAGATATTCGTTGCTTCGATCGTTGAGACCGTCCATTTGCAAATAGATCTGGCAGCGATCCTTTCGATTCGCAAGGACTTTACAAAGCTCTGGATCACTGGCGATACGAATCCCGTTCGTGTTGACCATCACCAAATCAATTGGCTGCCCGCAGGCATAGTCAAACACCTCTGCAAATTTCGGATGGATCGTTGGCTCGCCTCCGGAAAGCTGCAAAATCTCTGGCTCACCTTCGACTTCAACCAACCGATCGATCGCGGCGATACATTGTTCAAGTGACAGGTGCTTGCCGCCAGGACCGCTGGCAGCGTAGCACATTGGGCATTTCAAATTACAGGACTCAGTCAACTCCAAAACAGCGATACAGGTGTGCTGTTCGTGCTGAGTGCAAAGGCCACAGTCGTAAGGACAGCCTTTGTTGGGCTCGATCCCAAACTTTACGGGACGACGACCGGGAACGTTAAACTCCATTCGATCCCACCACTTGGCGTCGCTACAAACGAAGTCGCTGCGTGAACCATGAGTCGGGCAAAACTTGTCAAACCAAATCTTGCCGTCGCGGTTGACAATCTTTGCCGGAACAACTGCCAGACACTGTGGACAAAGACTTTGCGTCGTGCCCAGATAGAGATGTTGATTCAACTGACCGATCATGACTGATTTCTCCGGGTTGTATCTCTCGCCCACCGCCAGCGTATCCATGGACTAAACAGCAGCAGAACCATCACGAAAGCGGTTATGATCCCTCCAAAGAGAACAAGACCAAACGTACCGTCGTTGAAATAGTCTGGCTCTGCCAACGCAGCAAAACACGTTATGCAAAACGTAAGAATGCAGCTTATCGTCATTGCAAACAGGATCAATGTCGTCAAAAGTGCGGAAGTAAAAAACAGTGTTGTCTTTTCAACGTTGCCAGTTGGCAAACCGGACCTGGATCTTTTGTAAACCACCAGCGCAGTTCGAATCCATGGCGGGATGGTAAACAGAGCAAACAGGACTGCGATGCCTGGCGACTCAAACCCGACCACGACCAAAAGAACCAGCAACCCCAACGTCATGATCACACTGGCGAGTGTTGTGGCTTGCTGCGTTCCCTGAGCGATTCGGGTAGCCGGAGATCCATAGGGATTGGTGTCAGCAGTATTCACCGGAACACCACATCGTTTACAGACAACCGACGCCGATCCAGGCTCAGCACTGCAATACTTGCACAACAGCATCGCAACGGGAGTCTTCGAATCGGCTTCTTCATTCATCACGTGACACCGTGTCTCTCTGCCATCGACTGACAATCCAGCAAATATACGGGGTAGCAATCATGATGATTAGTAGCCAACCGACGGGCGTTAACGCGAGATCAACAGGTGAATAGACGGTTGGCTTTTTGAAGCAAAACAGTAGCAATGATATTAGCGAGAACAGGCCCGCGAAAAAGACAAATACGACTGACATCATCGCCAGGGTGGTTCCCATCAACGTTGTAACAAACAGTGACGAGACAAACATGCGACCCTGTTTTTCGGACGTGGTCGTAAGTCCCAGGCTACTGCGACGCCAAACAACCAGGGCCGTTCGAATACTCGGTGGCAATGCCAGGAACACAAAACATAGCGCGATTCCTGGTGAATGCGTCGACACCGACACGATGATGCAGACTAACAAACCAATGATCAGAAAGGTGCCGAGCGCCAACAGAAAGTAGGTTCCATTGGAGATATCACGGCGGCCATCCGTTTGTTTCTTCCATGAAATTTTTGTTGTCTGTTTGTCACTACGAGATGCAATCGGTGGTATTTCGTGGGCTTCATCGCCGAAATATTGAGTCCAGCCACAGCGAGTGCAACCCAATTCGTCAGCCGTGTCGGCCTCGCAGCGCGGACAGACCCCCGAGGCAATCGGAACATCGCTATCGTTCGTTTCACTCATCGGAAACTCCTGACGATTCGTCTCGTTGATGTAAATGAGCCGCAACCATTCCCCAGCCCAGTCTGACCGTCTGACCGAGTACCACTCCCATCAGCACCAGGGCAATGATCGTCATCAGTTGGTGATAGCGCGGCACTGAGACAACGGGAATTTCTTTCAACAGCCCCAGTGGCCAGCGAGTCGCACCAAGCACAAACAGATAGCCGAGCACCGTCGCTACGGTGGCCCAGCGAATCAACCACAGGTCCAGTCGAAGCGCCGCCAGTCCAATGATCAGAAAGTATCCTGCCACCAGCGGCCCCGTCGCACCGGTTGAAAAACAGAGTGCCGCCGTGAGCCAAATCGCGTCACCAACGATCACGGCCAATGCCAACGGTCGAGTCAGTGGTTTGGTCATTGCCGCAAGGTGAACTCCCATCGCCTGCATCAACCAGGCAAACACGAGCACCGAAACTGAAAGATGCACCGTCGATGAGACAGGTAGCTCAGCCAGGCCTGCCGATGCTCGCACGGAACTACTTTCAAGCCCGGGCAGATAGACGTTGAGCAGATGAATACCGTAGAAGCCTGCAATTGCGATCATTCGCACGACGTTCCCGCGTACATCAGCCGCTGCCGGTAACCAGTGGCCTGCGCGAAGTTGTGGCGAATCCGAATTTTCTGACGACATTCGTTGTCCCTGTTGAAGGATGATTGTTCCATCTTATCGAATTTTCGACGACTCAAGCAGCACAGTGAAGAACTGTCGCGGCTCGATGTGCTGACCCTATTTGTGTTCGACGACTGTTTGTCTCCAGATTTCGAAAGTTAACAGCATCCAGATTCTCAACCCGTATCGACCACTGGCCTGTTCGGTTTCGTATTTCAACATTTGTCGGACGCGCTCAGGATTAAAAATCCCGGTCCGTTTCAGTTGTCGACGACCCAATGATTTTTTTGCAAACCGTCGCATCTCTCGCTGCATCCAAAAATGGACCGGCACTCGCATTCCACTCTTGGGACGATTGATGACCTCCGGTGGGAGACGGTCCTCCCACGCTTTCTTGAGTACAAATTTTTCGATGCCTGATCGAAGCTTCATCAACGGCGGCATTTGGAAACTGAGCTTTGTGAGGCGATCGTCAAACAGCGGTGAAAGCGGAACGACACCGTGTGCTGCCAGCATACGATCAACCTTGGGCAAAATCAGGTTGGCTCCCTTAAAGCGAATATTGATCGCCATCAACTTGTTCAGAAAACTTCCTGAAGTGGCTCCGTTGAGAAAAGGCGCAAACACGGCTTCGACGTCTGTTGCAAAATCGATTTGTTGCCTGAAACGATCAGACAACAGCAGCTCCAGTTCCGACCACGCTCGACGATAGGATTCCAGATAAGCCCGTTCGCGAAAATTGGCTTCCCGTTCAACGCCGTACCAGTGGTTCAGCATCATGCCAATGTTCTTGGGACCACCAAAAAGTGGATCGCCTCCTTCGCCATTGAAAACGGATCCGAATCGTTCACCAACGATACGCGCCAGTTCGTAGTTCGGCTGTGTGATCGGATCGCCAATCGGATCATCGAGATGCCAAACCATGCGGCGAAATCGCTTGATGAAATTGCGAGGGTTGATTTCAATCTCATGATGCTTGCTACCAATTTTGTCAGCGACCGACCGGGCAAAATCGAGTTCGTGACGATACTTTTTTCCAAAGTGAATGGTAAACGTTTCGATCTGACGCGGGCTCTGCCGGGCAACTTCTGCAGCGACAATACTGGAGTCCAGACCACCGGAAAGAAATACCGCTGGAGGCTCTGATGGCATTCGTTCCGCGACAGCGTCTTCAACTGCTTTGCGTGTGAGCGTAACCCAGTGTTGGTCAGGTTTTGAATTGTCGATTTGAGCAGGATCAAATTCTTCTTTTTCAAAATCGAAGTAGCGTCGAACGACTGGATCCTTTCCGGTTTGCAGTTCGACGTAGTGGCCTGCTTCGAGTTCGAACAGGTCTTCGAGCATCGTCATTTTGCCAGGCACAAAACTGCACGAAAGATAAAGAGCAACCGATGCGGGTCGAATCGTGCATCGGAATTTGCGTTGGGAGGTAATCGCTTTGGGTTCCGAAGCAACCAGCCATTGATCTCCGGCTCGACCATAGTAGACGCCATGGCAGCCAAGAGGATCCCGAGCGACAACCAGTTTTTCACCTTCGATACAGGCGATCGCTGCACTGCCTCGAATCGTTTTCATTTCGTCCAACTGGACTCTACGAGGGAGCCTGTCCAACAGAAAACCTGCAACTGCCCAAGCTGGATCCTGTTCACGATAGTAGCCGGTTTGCAGTTCTCCAATCGCTGGTTCGTTGTCCCGTCGACATACCGCGACGGTGACGTTCGGCGTTTCGAAATGGTTTTCGAGACACGTTCCGCGATGCGAAAGCGTCGACAACATCTGCGCCCGAAGAAGCGGGTTTTGCGGGCCAGTGAATGCAATCAAACCGCTCATAAATTCAGACTTATCCCCTGGTAATTTTTTGCTGGCGAATCGTTACGGCAGTTTCTTCAACCAGGCTTTTGATTCCGGCATGAAGGGGTTGTTACCAGCGGCAACGATGGCAGACAAACGCTGTTTGGCAGAATCAGGTTTCTCTTCGAGAATGTCGATCATCGCGAGTTTGAATCTGGATTTTTTGGACTCCAGCGAATCAGGATAGCGATCGATAACGGACTCGAATCCTTCGATTGCTGATTGCAAATCGTCTTTGCCGAGCAAACACTTTGCTTTCAAAAATGCCGTTCGACTGGCAAACGTGCTGTTGGGGTTCGCTTTTTCGAATTGGGTCAATTTCTGCAGCGCGGCATCAAACGAACCGGCGTGAACGTCACTGCGTGCCGCTTGAAAGGAATCCGCTACTGACATTTGCGGCTTCCCATCGCAGCCGATCGTCAGTGTGACTCCAACGAGCAGGAGAGCCATTGTTTGTATTGGTGAATTCATCGTTTTCTCTCCAGGGTGTTATCGCCTTGTGTTCGCCAAAGCTAAATTGGTGGACGCCACGTTTACACTTGCACAAGTAGGTCACCCGATAGACGGATCAAATCAGATCTGACAAACGACTAGCCAAATGAAGCGCTTGTCGACTCTCCTCCGGACGCACCCTTGGCGATCTCCTCTGCAAAAGTGGATTCATTGGCAAAACACGCCGTCAGGCCGTTGCACAATGGCGTGAGTAACAATGTATCAACCGGAATCAGACATTTATCATAGTGTCGCCGGAAGTTGTTTGTCTGCTTGAGACGAAACACATCAGCTTCCATCAAGCCGAGGTCCGTCACTGGGTGATCCACGATGTTCAGCCATTTCAGTTTCGCTATCCGAGTCGCCATGTCGGAATGCGAAAGACTGGTGTCGTGCAACAAACGTATCGGCAAATCTGGTCGGTCCGACAACAGTTGATTTACCTGACTGGAAATGTAATCTGGATAGCCACTTTCTGCGACGACCAACATTCGGAGTTCAGCGTGTCGATTGTTGAGTACAAACAAGTCGACCAGAATGTCGCGGTCCACGATCAGAATTTGCTCAACACCATAATCGTAGATGTCATGTTCAGTCCATTTCTCTGGCGAAACATACAGGCTGGGAAATTCGATCAGGCCTTCGATTTTCTTCTTGTCCGACTTCCACTTGATGACACAGGAATCAAATTCGTTGGGAGTCAGGCACATCGGTGTGACAATGAATGAAAGTCCAAAAACGACGATCGAACCAATGGCCAGGCACATTGCAAATTTAGCCTCACCCTGGAAAAACAGAATGATTGCAACGATGCACAGCAAGACAGAAATAAACCAAAAGCATCCTTTCGGATCCATGGCTCGTTTCGCATAGGCGGCGTAGAGCTGATTTTGAGTGAACTTGACGGTTCCCTGATAGCTCGCTCGTCGGACGGCGGCAAGGAATTTTCCGTCAGACATCTTTTGTATTTTCGGATCGAGGCAAAACATGCGTCGACATTTTCCACAGCGCATTCCATTTGAATATTTTTGGTTGTATCCACAATCAGGGCACTTCATTTGAAATCTCCGCTGGCCGCTGGTTGATTCCTGATTGAAGCAGACTTCCCATCGATTATGGTTCGATTGATCATGGGGTGGTCGTGATGGTTGGGCCCGCAATCGGTGTCTGGATGCCACGCAATGACCCGAAGCGTTTCGCCACGAGTATGAAAACTGTGTTTCGCATTGGGACCGATATTGAACAGCATTCCCGGGCGAAGTTGATGATCTCCATCGGGCGTGCGGCACAGGCCAGAGCCATCAGCGATAATGCCCACTCGACAACTCGGATGCACATGCTCCGTTTGTTCTGTTCCTGGCGGCAGAACCAAAAGGTTCAGGCACGGATCGCCAATCACGGGCGGCCCAATTAGCAAACTGTCACTGCAACCATCGATGTATTTCAATCGGCCAACGGTTTCGATCGGTCCGCCGATCTGGAAAAAGCCATTGAAATTTCTGCGGGTGGCAACGAAGCCGCTGCTGTAAGATCCTTCGATGGCTGCCGATCCGGGTACCGAGAAGTACATTCCTTTTTCCAAACGAAAATCGCCTGAATCACAGCGCAGCGTAGCGGTTCCGGAGTGCACATAGCCAAAATGAGTTCCACTGCTGTTGAGGCTTGAGTTTGATTCACTCCACGCCGACAGCGACGATGGGAATAGTGGATCGAAGACTTCGCGTTGGTGCAAGTTGCACAGTTCCAACAATTCGACAGCGTTCACTCGATGCTCCGTTTCGTGATGTTGAATCTGGTTTGGGTTGAAGACAGGTTCATCTTAGCGAATTTTGACTGCCGTAGCACTGATATCGTGGCACCGTGGTCTCCACGGTGGAATGGCAGCAAACGGTGGGGACCACCGAATCCGGACTCGTGAAGACACTGAAGACACGTCGACGCACAGAAGAATGTTCAGAGTGGCACCTTGGTCTCAACGGTGGACCGGCAGCAAACGGTGGGGACCACCGTTCCACAATCACTTCGATTCCGGACTCGTGAAGACACTGAAAGCACGCCGTCGTACGGACACGTGTTCATCGCTGCGAAACGCAGCCAACCGCGATCGACAAGTTGACGGCCATCGTTGCGCGATACCGATTCTGGATAACAATTCGACGGCAAGCAAACGTGACTCCGTACAGTCACTTTCACCAATCGAATTCACAACAGGCAACAAACCCTCGTCCAAAGCGAAATCCTGGCTACGTAAATGCTGGCCGAAGAAGCCCAGAAATTCGCCGACCAACATCGGATCTGTTTGCAGTTGCCGGCCAAGGGAATCCAACTGCGCTCCACAGGCATCCGTATTCCATTGCACCGCAGCCAGCGATAGTTCGGCACCGACTCGACGCGTGCGAAAGTCGCTCATCAAACGATCGGCGGCATTGCTGATCGTGGAGCCCAAATTCACACGAACACGTAGAGGCAAAGAACCGATTTGTGCAACCAGATAACGTAGTCGTTGCAAAGACGGACAATCGCGATTCGCCTGAGCGTTGGCCTCATCGATTCGACCTCCCAGCTCTTCAATCGTCTGCGCGACCGTTTCGACAGCTCGTTCTTCGTCACAGCATCTCGCCAGACAGTTTGCTGCCAAAATCCACTCGGGTGCAGACTCAATTTCCAAAACTCGCCCGGCAGCTGCTTGTGCAAAAGGCTCAGACAACTGCCTTTGCCACCGTGAAGAAGCAGCGAAGAACGCTTTGCGAACTTTGGCCGAAGAATGATTGGCCAACTCCAGCAACATTTTCGCAAATTCAACTCTCTGCGATCGATTCATCGAACTCGTATCGGCAGCAAGCAAACTGACAGAAAGGTCTTCGTTCTCATCGGTCGACAGTTGATTCAACAAATCCCACGCCTGTGGGCGATGCAACATCTGAACAGCAGCATGCCCAACGGCGATTTTCACATCGCGGTGCAAATTCTCTGAATCGACCAACTGTTTGAGAATCGCTGCGCTTTCCTCAGACGAATATCGTCCCATCAGTCGAACGGCTTCTTTGCGAACCGTGACTTTTCCTGGTCCCACCAGTCGCTTCAACGTCGACAGCCGCGCCTCGGCAGGCATCTCTTTCAGGCAACGGGGCAGGGCATACATCGCAATACGCGCCCGATCCGAATCAAGGTGGCTCGCCAGCACTTCCGCCCCAGCGCCGATTCGGTCCAGATCAGGAATCGCAATCAGAGCCGCTTCCAACATTACGACATCGTCGGTGGATAACTCCCTCGAAAAGTCATCAAGCGTCGAAACGGTCAGGTTGGCTTTTGTCTTCAACGCAAGATGCTTTTCATGGTTGGCAGCATTCTTTCGACCAGCGTATCGGTCCAGCAACTTTGCAAAAGCAGTCTGTTGTCGAGGCAACCAACGATAGAAATCTCGCGTCATGGGAAGCAAATGTACGGTCTTTCCGGACAGGAATTTTCCCTTGATTGGCGTGCCACGAAGAAACGGTTCCAACAGATCCTGACGTCGAAAATGCAAATGTTTCCACACCATCCATTGCGTGATTACTGAAAGATCCGACTTCAACAGTTTCTCGATGCGTTGATCTCGCGTTGACGGATTGGCCAACCACAAACCAATCGCTGATTCACGATGATGACTTTGCTTTGCGTCCAGAACTTCTGCGAGCATCTCATTCAGTCGAGGCACTTCCCATCCACGACTGTCAAGAACGCGAGCCAATTGCAGCGTCACGTCGTAACGTTCCAGGTGATTACTGCTCGCCATCAATTCTGAGAGAGAGTCGACCAGATCGAATTCACGACCAGCAGGCAACATACTGGCCAACCTGGGTATTCTGATTCCACCGCTTCGGTGACCGACTTCCTGGAGATCGTTCAGCGCCAGTTCGTACAGCTTTGATTCACGATCGAAGTGAATCATGAACTTGAAAAGCAAATTCTGAATCATCGAAAACGTCGCATGTGACGAATCGCGAGCCTCCAAAGCTGACTGAATCAATGACGCCAGAAGGGGAACATGATCATCATTGAACACGCTCGGCCGGCAATCCTGTAATTGACTCAGGTACGCCGTTCGAACCGGTTCCTGCTCATTGGCAGTTCGTTGCAAAACATTCAACGCATCGCCCAGGCATCCATTGAGTGCAGCACATTTGACCAGGTACGCGTAGCCACTGGCGCGTTCCTCTGCCTGTGCCGACTTGAACCTTTTTTCCAGCACCGGAAATGCCACTTCGTATTCCAACATCGCAAAAAGAGAAGCTTTCCGATCCGGAGACAATCGCTCTCCGTTGAGTTCGAGTATTTGATTTACTTCTCGCCTTCGGATCTCATGCGGCAACGCCAACAGGAATCCTTCTGCTGGATCAGCGTTCAAAGGAGCTTCATCGGTTTCGATAGCATCGAGAATTTCACGGCGACGGGAAGGAGCCAATTGGTTAAGCAAGGGCGTCACCCTGCTGGTTTTCGGCAACAACGTCTCAACCAGAACCTGAAGATGCTCGTTCGTCAGTTGCGGTGCTCGATTTTCAAATGTGTCTGGCACCCCATACTTCAGATAACCCTTGAGCGATCGTTTTGCGAGGATCAGCTTTCCTATTGCGTCCGGGTGCGATTTATAAAGCCGCATCAGCAATCTTTGGAGTTTCAGACTCAGGCCCTTAACGTCATCGCAATATTTGTCCAACAGCGAAACAACCAACGGTTCGTCTGACCGGGCAAGCGAAATGAGCGGATCCGAAAAGCGGTACCACAATGACGGATATAGCGACACGACGGACTCTGCGAATTGTCGCTGAATGAACTGGCCAACGGTCGCCGGATTTCTTTTGACCAACAGTCGCCATTTCGAAACAAACATATCGCAATCAGGCAAATGCTTCGCCACGGAATCCGCGCTGCAGGATGGCAACAGTTTGGCAATCGTTCGCGGTCCAGACTCGATCGCCCTTGAGAGCACTTTCTCCGCCAGTTCAACATTTTCACTGCGGCCAACACCTTTGATCAGTTGCTGTTGAAGGTTGTGCGGCGCGCGAAAAATCGTGTCCACGAATTCAGGATCATCTGTGCAGCACTTCAGACTGGCCGCTGCGGCAGTGGTGCTGATCAACCGTGATTCTGACTCAACACAATTCAGTATTCTGGAACCGTTCCGCGTAACGATACTGATCTGCAGGCTTACGTACTGATGAAAGAGCGGACCATCTTCCAGTTCGATTTGCATCGACTCGATCGTCGCAGCATTCGAATCGCGAACGAACTCCACGATTGCCGCCCATCGCTGGCGATAGTTGAGCTTATCCAGTTTGGCGAGGAACGATTTGCTTTTTCTCATGGCACCTTTTTACCACAAGTTCAGCTACAGAGATTGCAACACCGGTCAAATGCATGATTCGGCGGATGCCACAGATTTCATTGGTGTCAATTAAAAAAACAGAGACACAGAAATCACATCTCTGTGTTCTCTGTGCCTCTGTATTTCAAAAATACCGCTACTTCACTTCGGCATTTCCAACTCGCAAATCTACAAGACGACTCACTTCTACTAAACCGCAACGAGTGATCCATATTGTGTTTCGGGCGTTGCTGCGATTCGAAGCTGACCAGCAATTCGCATTTCGGTGGCATCGATTTGATCGACTCCTGCGGCGGTGATTGCAAAGCCACCATTCTCCCCACGAACGATCCACCCTTTTTCTTTGAAGTACCACAAGTGGAAACCAAGCGTTCCGGCTTCCAGTTTCAGCGCTTTCTCAATTGCCACTTCTCCAAGAGTCGGTGACTCCGTTTGTTCGCGACGACGGGCGTAGAACAGGCACAACATTTCGTGACGCAGTGCAGCATCGGGTCCTGCCTGTTTTGAATTTTCCTTCAGACGGGAGATTTCCTGAGTCTCAAGATTCAATTCCCGGTCGTAGGCAGCTCGCGCTTTTTCATCACGCAGCACTTCAAACGCTTCAACAATCTGGTTGAAGACTTTTTTGTCTCCGCCAGCATCAGGATGTTCCTGGGCAGCCATGAACCGAAACATCTTTTCGATTGCTTCCTGAGAAGCACCGTAACTGACTTGCAAGACATCGTAATGGTTTTGGTTCGTTTGGGTCTGCATCTGAATTCTCCTGAGTTTGCCGTGAGTCACAGACAGGAAATGCAATTTGGATGCCAATTCAATTGAGAGCCAAAAACCAGCGTTTTTGCACACCTTCGCCATTGAAGCAGTAAATGATGTGGCGTGAAATCAACATCGTGATGACTCAACACAACAATGCTCGCTTGACTCGTGCTCAATTCGCAAAAGCGGACCTGTTTGGCAGAGTTGAGGAATGGACGATATGGCAATGCCACAAGGCGTGTTTTCTTTCCCTAATCCGATCGACGCGGTTACGAGGCTTGGGGTAAATTTCTCGAACAGGGACCAGGATCGGTATCACACGATCGAATTCCGCCGATAGCTACTTTCGTAGCGGTTTCATTCGGTGATTTCGCAAAAATTGTTTGATTTATCACACCACCCCGTCCAGAATAGTTAACACTGTCTTGGAATCCTGTTTTTGCCTGAGAACCTATGAATACTGGGAAGAAAAACGGCTTTACGCTCGTTGAGCTACTGGTAGTAATTGCGATCATCGGAATTTTGGTCGGAATGTTGTTACCTGCGGTACAAAACGTTCGAGAAGCAGCTCGTCGCGCACATTGTCTCAACAATCTACGTCAGATTGGCTTGGCCACGATCAACTACCATGATTCGCTAAACGGGTTTCCACCAGCGAGACTGTCGGATCCGCGGAGAATCCTGTTCAACCGCTATGAAGGTGCGAGTTCCTGGTTCGTTAGAATTCTACCTTTCACCGAACAGAACCCTCTTTTTCGTGAGTGGGACTTTCTGATTGATTACGAGAAACAAAACGATATTGCCCGCATGACTCCTGTGTCGGCATTTTTATGTACCTCCCGGCATTCTGTTGACGATGCCATTGCCCCGGACACGCTGGTTCCTGCCGGCGGCGGCGGCTGAGGCTGAGGCACACAAGTCACTCCCGTCGTTGGCGGGGCAACAGGTGACTATGTTGGCAATCACGGAGATCCTTCTCCCGGATTCAACGGCTCTTCAACTGACTACTATTTCCCGGACAACGGCACCGGTGTAATTATTACCGTTCAGGGTATTCTCGACAGCAGAGGTGCTCGCACTGGCAAGTGGAGAAATCGCATTGACTACCGATCAATTCTCGACGGCAGCAGCAACACGTTTCTCGCTGGCGAAATGCACATACCCGACGGGGAACTCAATCAGACACCATCTAACGGACCGTTGTACAACGGTAAAGAGTTGGTGGCTCATTCGCGAATTGGCGGCCCAGGCATTCCGATCCTGACTGGCTCTGACAAACCAGGGGCCATCCTTGGCTTCGGTAGTGCCCATCCTGGGGTATGTAACTTTGTCCGAGTCGATGGAAGCACCGGCGCGATCAACAACTCATTGGACACAATCGTGCTCGGTAACTTGCTGCACCGATCCGACGGGGAACTCATTGATCTCAATTAGGACACAGTTAGTCTGTCTCCTGTTCGTGCTTGGCCTGTTTGCAGGTTGTGGGCCTTCGGGTCCACGGTACCATCCCGTTGCGGGCAAAGTTGTTTTTACAGACGACGACTCGGTCGCCCAGTTCGGGACGGTCGAGCTTCGCACCGAATCCGCTCCTCTCGTGATCGCTCGTGGAGAGATCAATAAAGACGGTACCTTCGAGCTCAAATCCGGACGTCGCCTTGGCGCTGTTGAAGGATGGCACACCGTGGTGGTCATCCAGGTTGTTGGTGGAGCCCGGCCAGGAAATGTGACTCACAACCATGGACTGGTTGTAGACAAAAAGTATCTCGACCATCGAACAACCGATCTCCGGATTGAAATCACAGAAGATTCAGCAGACGGCGTGGTTATCAACGTCAACGCACAGAAGAATTCCGGGTAGTTGCGAACATCGCGGTACCGCCGCATTCTACGGGGATGCTTCCAGTTCTTTTTCTGCCTCTGCTTCCGCGAGCTCCATGTCTCGCTCTTCCCGATCCAGCCTGGCGCCCGCTTTGAAGTTCAAGTCGGTTGACTGACCAGAGTTTGCTGAACCATATCCATATCCGGATTCATGGAGCAACCCCTGATCATCCTGTCGGTTAAACCCGACGCTGTACAGTAGATAGTCCTGGCCGTCATCGACAGGTCGATACTTTAGATGGGTATCAAACGATTCTCCAAAGGGATCTCTCGGCACTGAAGCAAGATACTGAGGTACCAGATTCTCAAGCTGCTGCGGATAGTTGTCGTGGTCGTGTCGATACAACTCCAGTGCCAGCATCGCAATGCACTGTTGCCGCGTAGTTTGGACTCGCTCAATGGCTTGCATTATATCTTCTTCAAACACTCGGCGTGTTTTGGCCTCCTCGCAAAGCAAACGAAGCCGGACCCACCAAATAGCTGTTCGCCACTGAACTGCCTGATCGTGCGCATAAATCAGTTCCGGATCGTGTGGTTTGGCATCAAGCTCCAACAGGCTTTCCAACGCGTTCACAAGCGCGCCTCTCGAAGCCGATGGAATAGATTCCGCTGCAGCAAACTGGCCGATCCCTTCTACCGCCAGCGCCGTCAACTCCGCTACCAAGATCATTCTGGAAGAAGTCGGTTCTCGAAGACGTATCGTCGCGATACTGTCTTTTAGTGATTGATCCACATTTCCATCCGCAAACTCCAATCTCGCTTTGTCGGCAAGGGCCCGGGCAATCGCTCGCATCCTGGCTACCGTATCCAGTGTCTCTGAATCTGTTGTTGTTGCTGGATTTCCAATCACGACATTGGGTGAACTGAGAATCGTCTGAAGTTGGATGAATTCTGTTCGAAACTCCTTCACTTCTTTTCGAACACTTGATTCACTGGAAGGTGGATAGCTACCAAAAATCTCGCTAGTACCAAATCGAATCCCGAGCTTCGCAAGTTTGTTAAATTCCGTTTCATTCGAATGCGGTTCCTTCTGCGGGTATCGATGCGCCAGTTTTGCGCCAACATCAATCGATGCAACTGTCAGCAAGCCGACGACAACAGCAACCACACCGATCCCGACTCGAACCGCCAACAGGGCTATGCCGTTGGCTTTGCGATTCAAAATGTACAGAAAGCCAATGATCCACCCGGCAATGGAGATCGCAATCAGAATCGCACCTGCAAAAGTCTCCAACTCACCCCAGATGAAACTTGTACCGAACATCGATGCGAACAAGCTGCCTTTGGTCTTCCGCGGAAAAATCCAGTAAAAAGCATGATGTACTCCGAAAGCACCGATCGGAAATACGGCAAGCAAAACCCATCGACCAGGAATCGACGCGATGCCAAAACCCGTCATGAATGCCAATCCAACTGCACACCCAAATCCAACGCACCGGTTTCGCGGCTCAAGTGACGTCAAGTCGACACTCATGATGGAAAACAAAATCGCAAAAACGGCAACCGCAAGAAGTAGATCTGTGAGTGACAGGTCCAGCTTCCACGCTCGATCCTCATTGCGGTTCTCTCGCCAGCGCAAAAATGCTTTGGATCCTTTGACCAGAGAAAACACTACCAGACAATTGGACATTTGCATGACCATCAAGTCAGCGGCGTCGAACACTTGCAAAATCGAAGTCGCTGCTGCGATCAAAGCAATTTGAAAAAACCAGTGCCATTTCCGATTTGCAATCCAAACCGCAAACAGGCAGTACAGCAACCAGATGCCCAACAGCGAAACCCAGAACACTTCCACACGAATCAACTCGTACTCGAGAAGTTTTGACAGGGACAAATCCAATACAATCACTCAGCCTTCTGAATCGATTCAACGATTCGAAACGTTGCGGACAAAAGCTAATCTTAACCCGATACGAAGACGGGTACGAAGCTGTTGCGCATTTTAGAGCCGGAAGCTCGCGTGTTAGGCTCTCAATCTGGAGAGGGTGTGGAAGCTCGTTTGCCGTTCATCCTTGGGGAACGTGGATTCCAGGTTTGCCTCATGCCGCCGCTTCGAGGCCAAGTAAACGCAACGTCAAAACTTGCGCCTCAGGTTGGTACTGGCGCAGCGTGCTTCATCGATCGTCGTTTTTAGTACCCCTTTAGGCGGAATCGTTCCGGTTAAATTCCGACTTAAACCAAACCGCGAACAATCTATCGACGCCAATAAACGGCATATTCTCCAATCCACAATTCTTACCGCTCCGCGGATTGATGGAGGCGCATTTGAATGGCACCAGTCGCACAAAATACCGGAACGAACCGCAACTACTTCTTCGCCTTCTTGGCGCCTTTTTTGGCCTTGAGCACGGGATCGCTCTTGAGCGGCAACTCGACCTTGCGGCCGGTCTCGGCTGCCTTGTAGATCGCGAGAATGATCTCCACGCTGCGACGTCCTTCGTGTCCATCAACCGCCGGCTTGGTACCTTTCTTGATCGCCTTGAGCACATCACGGAATTGTTCGGCGTGAGCCGCGTGCCCGATCGCTGACGGATCTGCTGCACCACCACCGGTCTCGGTGAGACCAGAGAATTCGGCCGCGATCTTTTTGTCCTTAGCCGTCATCTTGGCGAATTCCCACTGCACAATGTCTTCCTCTTCGATAGCCGCTGAACCCTCACTGCCGTGAATTTCAATCTTCTTCAGCGATCCCGGGAAAGCAGCGGTCGTGGCTTCGATGACGCCCAATGCACCATTCTCGAATTTCAGCGCCGCCGTTGCTACGTCTTCAACTTCGATACGCTTGTGTGCCAAAGTCGCCGTTTGAGCAGTCAACTCGGCAACAGGCCCCATCAACCACGTCAAAATGTCGACGCTGTGAATCGCCTGGTTCATCAACGCACCGCCACCATCAAGTGCCCAGGTGCCTCGCCATTGGCCGCTATCGTAATACTCCTGCGTGCGATACCACTTCACGTAGGCGTCGCCCAGACTCAAACGACCGAAGCGACCTTTGTCGATCGCTTCTTTCAACATCTTGCTGCAACGATGGAATCGCGAAGGAAAAATGGCCGAGAGAACAACCTTGTTCTTTTTGCAAGCCTCAATAATCCTGTCGCAGCGCTTGAGCGTAATCTCCAGTGGCTTTTCCACAATCACGTGCTTGCCCGCATTGGCAGCGGCAACCGCTGGTTCCATGTGGGCTCCGCTGGGGGTGCAAATCGTGACCACATCGACCTTCGGATCGGCCAGCATCTTTTTCAAGTCGGTGTAGGGAGTTCCGCCATGCTCGTCAGTCAATCGCTCCGCAGATTCTTGCCGAAAATCAAATCCGGCTACCAGTTTCGCGCCTTTGATATCTGCGATTGCCTTCGCGTGAAAGTGAGCAATCATTCCGCAACCGACAATTCCGAATCCAGTGGCCATTTAGTTTTTCTCAAGTAAAGGTGAGTATTTTCGGCGATAAGAGCAGCCATTCTGATTGATCATGTCGCGATGATCAATGATAGATTTGGAAAGTTCGACGACGGAATCCGCAGCGATAACGCAAACGGATTTTCAATTGCAGCGACCAAAATGTCCTGCACGCACCGCCATCTTTGGCAGTGCCCTCACATACCAAAGCAGACGACGACACGACAAAAAGATCTGCCCCCGGAGGATCGATTTGTGGCGACGAACATCACCCTTCTGCCAACAGGGTGACGCCTCCGATCAGTCACGGCAAAGTCGATCG
>CAYUNP010000108.1:5513-17727 GCA_964446085.1 uncultured Pirellulaceae bacterium | reverse complement strand
TGAGACTGGTTTCAAGCTTTGCTGTGGCATGACAGATATACGCTGCGATCAATCTTGATTTCTCAATGAGTCGCGACGCGCTGATATCAGTCTCTTCTCTCTGTTGACCTCAACACCGTTTGCTTGCGGTGAACTGTTTACGAATTTCAAAAACGTAAACTTTTTTAATTGAATTTTCGCCCGCAATTGTCGGGGTTCTGGCGTTGTGACTGGTCGGTTCGCGCAAAGTTTTGAAAAAGTACTAAAGACTTTCGCGCTCAGGGGACATCAGTGGTTGAAGCGACTTCGTCCCTTGAGGTCGCGTCAACTTTCCCAACATCCACCAGGTTTGGCGCTTCTCAAAGTGAACCTCCGAGGCGTCGCGGTGGGATCCCAATATGTGTCAACATGACGAGGAGAATCCTATGAAAATTCGAAGCTACATTACTAAACGAAACATGTGCTGGGCTTCCCTGGCACTTGTTTGCTCTGCGTGGACCAATTCCGCGTCCGCTCAGCAAGACAACATTGTCATCGCCGCAGACAACGATGGCGTCACAGTCAACAACCCCGAAAACGGAGCGATTGTTGCCACTGGAAACGCGATTCGGACGCAATCCGATACCCAAATCGACAACGCCGGACTGATTGATGGCGGAGTCAACGGAGTTAACTTTGAAAACGGACTTGGGTCCGGAACTCTTACCAATTCCGAGACTGGTCGCATCCAAAGTGATAGCAGAGCTGTCAATATTGGTGGCGAAGTAACGCTAACCAACCGTGGCCAGATTCTGGGTACCGGAGATCAGCGTAACGGTACCGTGTACTCGGACTCGACCGCTAACAACTTCTCGATCACCAACAGTGGCACCATCGATGCCGGCGCAGGCAATCAGGGATCAGGCGTTGCACTGGAAATCGGAACACGAACAACGGCCGATATTGTTAACTCAGGCGTTATCCAGGGCCGAACCAACACACCAGGCGTCGCTGGAAACAGTGGCCTTTCGGCGGACGGTCTGCGATTGGGTAACTTTGGACCTGCAGCACCACGCGTCTTCGATGGCTCGATCGTCAATCAGGCGTCGGGTCGTATCTCCAGCGAAAGCCAATCTGGCACAATCGCCGGAGTTCGCTTTACCAACGGCATCGGCTTCCAGGGATCACTGGAAAACGCTGGTGAAATTTCAGGTGCCAACAACGGACTGTACTTCGGAACAGGCGATCACACCGGTGGTGTTGTCGACAACACAGGCGTCATCACGTCTGACAGTCGAGCATTGAACATCGATGGCCAGGGCCTGGAAGTTAATAACAGCGGAGTCATCGCTGGTACTGGAGATCAACGAAACGGCACGGTCTACGCTGATTCGACCGCGCAAGATTTCACGCTCAACAACAACGGAGCAATCGACGCCGGCCAGGGGAATCTGGGTGCCGGTTTCTCCGCTGAGCTCTCCAGTGCCGGCAATGATTTTACCATCAACAATGGTGGTCAAATTCGTGGCCGCGGCAACGCAGGTGCCGGAAGTCCACTTGCTGGCGATGGTATTCGACTTGAGCGTACCCGAGTCGGTGGTGCTCTCGACGGATCAACAACCGGTCTCTTTACTGGCAGCATCAACAACACGGGTGTCGTTTCTTCAGAAGCGACCAGTGGAACCACGGGCGGCTTCCGCGCCGTCAACGGCGTCGACTTTCAGGGTGAACTTGAAAACGATGGCACAATCAAAGGATCTCAAAACGGCGTCTACTTCGGCACCGGCGATCATACCGGCGGTCGTGTTGTTAACCGCGGAACGATCTCTTCGGACAGTCGAGCTCTGAACATCGATGGCGAAGGTTTGAGTGTTGAAAACTCTGGTACGATTGTCGGAACTGGAAATCAGCGTAACGGTACTGTTTACGCTGACGATACAGCGAACAACTACTCGCTTAACAACTCTGGTTTGATTGACGCCGGAGAAGGCAATGCTGGAGCAGGCGTTTCTCTTTCACTTGGTTCAGACCCAACCAATGCCAGCGTCACCAACTCGGGAACCATTCAGGGCCGAGCTCAAGCTGGAGCACCTTTGGCTCCAACGGATCCACTGGCTGGAGACGGACTTCGTCTTGAAGGCGTACGTGGCACTGACAGCACAGGTGGTGTGACTTTTGCTCCATCAATTTTCGCGGGTGAAATCAGCAACTCTGGAAAAATTGCTGCTGGCGACAACGGTTCTGGCTCAACTGCCGGTTTCCACGCCGTCAATGGAGTTAGTTTTCAGGGTACGTTGAACAATGAAAAAGATGGCGTCATCTCGGGTGCCAACAACGGAGTCTACTTTGGCAACGCGGTTGCTGGTGGTGGAGCCGATCACACAGGCGGCGTTTTCAACAACGCAGGTACTGTCAGCTCTGACAGTCGGGCTCTGAACATCGATGGTACTGGTTTGACCGTCAACAACACTGGAGACATCGTCGGAACAGGCGACCAGCGTAACGGCACGGTCTACGCCGATTCAACGGCTCAGGATTTCACGCTCAACAACGATGGCAACATTGACGCTGGAGCAGGAAACCAGGGAGCTGGATTCTCGGTTGAGCTGTCTGAAGCTGGAAACGACTTCACAATCAACAACCGTGGCACCCTGACTGGACGCGGCAACGCTGGTGCTGGAGCTGCAACTGCTGGCGACGGTATCCGATTGGAGCGAACACGCGTTGGAGGTGCTCTTGATGCTTCGACTACTGGCCTGTTCACGGGAACAATCAACAACAGCGGCTCGCTTACATCTGAAGGAGCCAACGGAACTGTTGGTGGCTTCCGGGCAGTCAATGGTGTTAACTTTCAGGGAACGCTGACCAACACAGGCGAAATCGCTGGTACCCAGAACGGAGTTTACTTCGGCACTGGTGACCACACTGACGGTGTTGTTAACAACCTCGGTCGTATTTCATCTGACAGTCGCGCTGTGAACATCGATGGCGATAACCTTGTGTTGAACAACTTCGGTAGTATCGATGCAACGGGTCGTCAGCGTAACGGTACCGTTTATGTTGACGGTACTGCGGACAACTTTGCGGTTCGCAACTTTGGATCAATCGACGCAACTGGCGGAGCTGGTTCTGGTATCTCGGTTCAAGTCGGCAGTTTCACTGGCGATGTTCAAACGGGATCGATTGTGAACGCTGGTTCGATCACTGGTTCAGGTGACTTTGCTGTGGACGCTGGTGTTCGACTGTTCACCGGCACCGCTGGCGCAACGTTCAGCGGAGACATTCTCAATCAAGTGGGTGGATCGATCACAGGAGGCTCCAACTCGGCAGCCGTTCTGGTTGATTCGCAAACCAGCTTCGATGGAACACTCTTCAACGATGGCTTGCTTGATGGATCTGTATTCCTCAACGATGGCGATCTGGTCCTTTCAGATTCAAGCGTCCTTGAACTGGAAATCGGAAGTGTGTTTGATTTCGAAGAAGTCGCAACTTCAGGTGACATCACGTTTGGTGGAATTCTTGATATCTCCTTCGCCGACGGATTCCTGCCTGCGGTTGGACAAACATTCGACCTGTTTGACTTTGGTAGCGTTGCCGGTCAGTTCGCTGAAATTCGATCTGAAGGAGTCCTTCTGGATACGGGCGACGTAACATTCGGCGGATCGGTTAGCATCGTTTCAGCGGTTCCAGAGCCGTCTGCATTCGTAGTGCTGAGCCTCGGCTCGGTTCTTATGCTTCGTCGTCGACGAAGGGTATGTTAGTTTTCGGATCCTCCTCGATCCGCTGACTCGAAATGGCGAGTCAAGCTTTTGACTCGCCATTTCGTTTTTCTACTGAAGTCTCCCAATGGGAGACTTTTTTCGTTCAAGCTGTCGAACTACTGATCGCGCAATTGCCTGAAGCGACACGAAATTTGAACGACTTCGCCCATCCGCGAAAACAGTTTCTCGCTAGTCGCCTGGTCGATTGACGTTCCCTCAATTTTAAGTTCACTACCATCAGCCAACATGACGTTGATCAGATCAGTATCGCCAGGTTGATAAACGATCGGAACCTGGAACATCGTGTAGGCAAATCCGTTTTCTGGAACGGCAACAGTTTTGAATTCGCCAGCAACATCGCAGTAAATCAACTCCGCTGGTGCATCTGTCAATTCATCGAGATCGAACAGATCCAGACGAAAACACAAAGTCGAATCCTTGATGTGGACTCCGACTTCGGTGAAGCGGGAAAGAAGGTCTTCTTTCACCTGTCCCGTCATGCCTGGCTGTTTAACGCCTGCGTTTTCTGGCGTGTGCGAATAAGGGTCCGTTGGAAAGGCACCATATTCAGTGGGATGCTTCTCCGCTCCGATGCCGCGGCGGATCGCCTGAAAGTGTTCGCCAAGTGAATCGACGACTCCAGCAGGACTCCCGCTTTCGAGCGCCCAGAAATAGTTCTCTGTTACAGCAAGTGCCAGTTTCGAAACCATGTGCCAGTAGATCGAACCCAGTCCTTCGTAACCAAAGAACGTTCCCGAACGACCTGTGAACTGACGATGTGCGAACACGTCATCAAAAATCGAGATCAACGATTGGCCTTCGGATTCGACCAACTGGGTGTAATCCCCACTCAAGGCTCCAAAGGCGTTCTTGACGTCCGACGAGTTGCGAAATTCGCCATGAAAGTGAACGTCGCCGTTGATATCGCGTTTGACAATCTGTTCGTTGCCGTCTGACAACAGCTGCTGCACCAGTTTGGACGATTCAACCGAATCCTTGCCAATACAGTTCTTGTCAAGGAAGCGAGGCAGTTGTCGATCAGGGTAGAGTAGGTAGCTGTCCTGGTTCGGACGGTAAAGAGCACTGTCACGCAACGAGTCCAACAAACTGACGACTTCCTGGGGCTCCAACAGTTGAGCACTAAGCACTGCGACTTGACCTTCGCACATTTCGTAGAGGTAGTCGACTTTCACCCCGTCGTCGCTCCAGTCCAGCAGGTTGTACGCGTGGTACAGTCCGTCTTCGCGGCGATTGCTGCGAATGGTCGCGTCGATATGCTTGCGCGCGGATTCAAACAAAGCCACACAGTCAGCTTTCGAGACTGAAGCCTTTTTGCCACTCAAGCTGGACGCATAGAGCACGTTGCGGAAATTGCTTCCTGCTTGTGAGAGTGCCGTGACGATTTTCTCACGTCCAGCGGCATCATGGGGACTCCCCAGGGCACTCTCATGTTCGGCCAAAACGGAACCAATGGCTTTGAAGAAGACCGCTACTTCTTCCGAAACCTCAAACGACTCTTCCTCCGAGCTCTCAATCCAGTCCTTCAGGAACATGAACCAGCGATGCAGGTAGCAAGTCGTCACGACAGACAGTCCATTACCCACAAGTGCATTGTTCGCATCGTTCCATTCGGGTCGCTGCGTATTGAGCCAAATGCCTCCGTCGGGAACAAAGTTGGAAAGCTTTGCCAGCGACAACGTCAACAGCTTTTCGATCATGGTCACGCGATGAATATTGCCACCGCCATCATGAAGCAACTTTCCATCGGCGCCGATCGATTCGACCCGATCTTCGATTTGTTTGGCTCGATCGTGATCAAAGCGAATCGTGTCTCGTGGATTCTGGCAGATCTCTTCGAATGGCTTGATGTTGTAGGGCACATTGGCATGCGCAAAGAGCGGCAAATTGAGCAAGCCATCGAGCGCTTGCGGTTCGAATCGGCGATTCCATTCAAGCAACTTCAACAGATAGATGATTTGGTGATCGCCCCAGTATCCAATGTTGGCCCACGGATCATCAGCAGACGCTTCTTCCCATTCGAACCCGTCCTTGGTCACCCGATAGGCGTTGTAACCATCGGCTGTTGTCGCGTTGAGAAAACGGCAAATCATTCCAGTCGTAAATCGTGGAAACGAAAGACAAAGCGCCTCCCAGTTTTGAAAAATGTCTCGCCAGTTGCCCTGGTAGTTCAAGTTACTACTGCCGTCTTCGCTACGAAGATCGATCGAAAACCGGTTCCATGGCCGCGTCGGATCACCATGTCGGCGGCTGAAGGCCAGCGGAAGATATTCCATGCTCAGACGAGTCAAATGCGGATCGTTTTGATCGCTGACTCGAGACCGCAGTTCTTCCGCGTGCAATGTCTCTGGCAACGAATCCAGAAAACTGCCGTGATCGAGCGCGACTTGCTGATTGAATTTGGCCACATGATTCCGAAAATCCGCCGTCGGCACATCGTAGTTGGCCAACGGCAAACCGCCTCGCATCACGTTGAATACCGTATTGGAAAGATGACGATTGCAACGTCGCTGGTTGGCGCCAACCTGAATTCCGTCTGAGGAGCCAACAATGCGAACGAACTCCCGTTGATTGGCTTTCACGTCAGCTTCGAGCGCCGATTCGATGTCGGACTGCGAAGTTGAACCAAGCCAGCTATCGAGTGCAACGATCGCCGAGTGATCCTGACTGAGTTCCGCGACGACATGCCAGCGCTGTGAATCGCCTGGCTTGAGCGTCAGCGATTGCTGAGCCAGGTAGGCTCCGGCTTTGCCACGAACGTCATCTTCATGAGAAGCACTGACGCCTTTTCGAAACGCATTCAATTGCTGCCCCGAAACAAGCGTCGCGTCTGCCTTGAGTCCAACTTGCCAGGCAGTCGTGGCTTTGAGCCCTTCACTTGGTTCAGCGCGGTCCGACGGAATTGAACTGAGGTAGTAGATTCCGACGTTGTTACCGATCAATTCGTTTTTCTTGTACGCGTTGGCAAGGTTGCTGTAGCGCATCAGAAATTCGCTTTCGGCGCCGAAGGGTACGATATTCTGAATCCCATCCAGCAACTCAAACGTCAGATCCTTGTCGCCAATATTTTCAATGTGGCAACTGCGAACGAATCCGAACTTTTCGCTGAACGCCCAGCGATATCGAAACAGCAACCCTAGCGTCTCGTTGACCTCTTCGAAGATCAGCTTGTTGCCCAGCGGCGTCTTGTAGAGGTTGCGACGAATCTGAAAATCGCTATTCGAGTCAGCCGAGTAGGGCTGCCAGACGGTGTTGGCTCCATCGCCAGCGATCCGCACCAGGGTCAGCGATCCTGTCTGCGCTCTGGCCGCCGAAATCTGGTCATCGGCAGCGTAAGGAAACAGTGCCGTATCCGGATTCCGCCTGCCCGTGGTGAGTGCACCATTGCTGGACACGAACATCCAGTGGTCGCTGGCTCCGACGAGCGACATAAAAAAGTCGTCCATCAGATGGCTGTTGGCGATGCGAAAATATTTCTCTCCGTCGATACGAAGATACTGGCCAGTAATCACATTGATATCTGAATTCATTTGTGTGGCTTCTTGTTGCTCTTTTTTGTTCGACTCAACGATCATGTTCCCAGTTTCCCTCGGCGTTGTTCAAGCTCGGACCGAATTTCTTTGGCACGGCCTTCGGAGATTTCATAGGTCGACATGATCGCCATCGCAATTAACGAAGTGATCATTGGAATCAGGACATCGTACATGCGCAGTGCGTACAACGTCGCGTCGGTCTGTACGACTGGCTCAGTCGCACCCGGTGGCGGCGTGATAAAGCCTGACCAGACCAGAAGGTACCCGGTCAACAAACCTGCCAGAGCCATTCCAACTTTCACCATCCACCAATAGATCGCTCCGAAGACACCCTCGCGTCTTTGATTCGATTTCAGTTCGTCATAGTCGCAGACGTCAGCAATCATCGAACCCATTAGAGTGAACAATGAGCCGGTTCCAAATGCGACGAAGGGGCACGATATCAAAAGTAGATACGGGAACGCCGGGTTGTAGCCGACCCACTTTAAACCGTATCCGATGATCGATAGCGAAATGGTGATCATGAACGTTTTCTTTTTTCCCATCCGTTCCGAAATGAGCGCCGTCAGGGGAATCACGCCCATCGTACAGATCGCGGTCAACGAACCCCACCACCCGTTGAGGTCGCCGGCAAGCCCCTCTGGATCACCGCCGAAAACGTAGTAGATCATTACGTAAAGCGAAAACGAAACGCCTAGCTGGAATCCGTTGAATACCAGAAAAGTCGCCAGGCACAGTTTTACAAACGGTGAACACTTCAGCGACGTGCCGAGGTTCCTGAAGAATTCGGTGAACGTACCCAGCAGTCCCGAACCCTGTTTTTCGATCGGCGGCAGCTCGGTAACCCGTTCGCGGCAAAAGATCGCGGGAACCATCCCCAACAACATGATCGTGATGCCAAAAATCAATCCGAGCTGGCTCGCACCATCGACTTTGTTGTCATAACGCAGCATGAAGAACCAGATCCACGGAGCACCCAGCCACGCCAGTTGTCCAGCGGCGTTTGCGAACGCATGTAGTCGCGTCCTTTCGTGATAGTCCGCTGTCATCTCATAGCCGAAAGCCACAAACGGAGTCGCGTACATCGTGTAGGTCAGGAAATACAGAATCGACGCGATCAAAAACGCCCAGTAGTAATAGTTTTGCCGGTCCTGGTCGTAGTCCGGAATCCCATTGTCATCTTCATCGGGAAGGTCCATGCCATCGAGCCTGGACATCGTCTCCTTCAGAGCAGCATTAACAATGGGTTCGCCTTCTTCGTCAACAGCGTCGGCTCCACCGTTGATCACTGGATCGTTGATATCATTCGGATCCGACCCGGCCACCAACTCCAAACGGTCAGTAACGCCATCAAGGTCAGAGTCGACTTCATAGTTGATGGGCCATCCGGTGGGGACTTGCCACATGGCTGCGAAAACCAGGCCGGCAATCAAAGCACCAAAAAGAATGTAGGGACGGCGGCGGCCCCAGCGGGAGCGCGTGTTATCCGAGATGTATCCCATCAACGGATCGGAAATCGCGTCGAAGATTCTGGGAATGAAACCAATGATGCCAACAAGAATCGGCGACAGGCCCAAACCGAGATTCAACACGATCATCATCGCCGGCAGCGCTGCAGCTTGAAGGTTGTTGACCAACATGCCCACCGCGTAAGCGGCTTTCTGTTGAATGGGGATTCGATCTCCCACGCTCGGCGTTGACTTGACTGGTTGGGATGGCATACCAGATTCGTATGGATTTTTTTCTTCGCTCATCGACAAAGTGCCTTTTGTATAGCGATACCGTTCGTTGAGGCCGTTTCACCAACGTGCCTGGCTGGCACAGAGGCGAACTGAACGATGTCTCTTAATAGTGGATTGCAATACGATCGTTTCTGAAACCGGTTTCTGCAAGTGAATTTACAGCGTCAGAACCAAATAGGCCGCAAATGCCCGAATTCTGGTTTTGGCAACACGGAACGAGGCGGTTTGGATAAGACTTAGCGTTACTACTTTCACACCAGACGCCGTCAGCCAACAACCATGCCCGAAGGTCACACTGTTCACCGCATTGCTCGCGACCACACCAAAACGTTCGCCAGCCAAAAAATGATTGTTGCATCTCCGCAGGGTCGTTTCGAGAGTCAGGCCAAAAAACTTTCCGGGCGGCACCTGATTCGCGCTGAAGCCTGGGGCAAACACCTGATCTATTTATGGGGCACCAGGACCCGGGAACCAACAGCCCAATCCCGACCCGCTACCGTGATGCATGTGCACCTTGGCCTCTATGGAAAGTTTCGCCTACACAAAAATCCTGCACCGGAACCCCGTGGTGCGGTTCGTGTTCGCATGATCGGCTACGAAAGAGCTTTCGATCTCAATGGCCCCAATGCATGCGAGCTGCTTTCAAAAACTGAATTCGAAACACTGAAAAATCGAATCGGCGCCGATCCACTCCGCAGCGACGCCGATCCGGAACACGCCTGGCAAAGGATCACCAAATCGAGAAAAGCAATTGGTGGCTTGTTGCTGGACCAGTCTGTCATCGCGGGAATCGGAAACATCTATCGCGCAGAAATCCTGTTCATCCTTGGCATTCATCCTGAAGTGAAGGGCAATGAACTTTCGCGTGAACAGTTTGATCAACTTTGGGCGCTAACGGTCAAACTGTTGAAGGTCGGACTGAAGTACAACCGAATCATCACAGTCGATCGCAAAGACGTCGACAAACCGCTGAGCCGATTGACACGCTTCGAACGCATTCTGGTTTACAAAAAGAACCGTTGTTCCACTTGTGGAAATCGCGTGCGACAATGGGAAGTCGCAGCAAGAAAGATGTACGCCTGTGAGAACTGTCAGCAATAATCTGCCGGCCTCTACTGCCTGTGATTGCGTCAACTGAAATCCACCAAACATGAATTGCGTTCGATCAATCTGAACCGCTGTGGCAAAATGCCAGGCAACGAAAGCATGCCCAATCAAACGACTCACAATTCCCTTTATCGCTGCGGCTGTCCCGTGTGGAATTGCGAGGCATGGAAAGGATCCGTCTATGCAGCATCGGCACCGAAAGATCGCTGGTTGAAATCGTACACCAACATATTCGGTACCGTCGAAGGCAACAGTACTTTCTATGGCATTCCCGGGCCAAACACGTTTCAACGCTGGGCAGACCAGGCGGTTGATGGATTCAAATTTGCCTTGAAGTTTCCGCGCGCCATTTCGCACGAGAAAGAACTCCTGCACGCCGAAGCAGAAACCGAGTTGTTTCTAAACGGACTTCGAATCCTCGCCGACGCGGATCGTCTTGGCACCAGCTTCCTGCAACTCGGACCGAAATTCGACGGCAGGCACCTCGGCCTGTTGCAGCAATATTTGGAAGGACTTCCCACCGAGTTTCCCTTTGCAGTCGAAGTCCGCCATAGTGGATGGTTCGAAGCACCCCTGGAGAACGAGCTCAATCAGTTGCTCGAACATCTTGAGATGGATCGAGTCATCTTCGATTCGAGGCCACTGTTCTCAGCTCCACCGACTGACCAGTACGAAATCAAATCCCAAAATCGAAAGCCCCGTTCACCGATCCGTGATTTTGTAACGGGTGCTCGACCGATGCTGCGACTGGTTGGACGCAATGACGTTTCGGTTGTCGATCCCTGGATTGCGCAGTGGATTCCGAAAGTTGCGACATGGATTCGTGATGGACTTGAGCCTTACGTTTTTCTGCACGCTCCCAACGATGCGTTCGCGTCTCAGTTGGCGATGCGTTTTCACAACGCGTTGGCAGAAGTCGTTGCGGAAATCGATCCAATCGAATCGTGGCCACATTCTGTTGAAGTTCAACATCGGCTGTTTGGCTCTCAATGAGCCAGGAATGGCGTCTGGGCTTTTGACACCTTGCAGGGCATTGTGTTTGAAAACTTTGCATTGTTGAAGCAAGCGTTTCCGTTCCCGCAGATATTCAAGCCTCATTGGTACAATCTGTCACCTCACGGCAGTCAAGCCCTTGAGCGAACAACCCGCTTTGAGGATAGTCATATAGTCCGTCGAGCAATCGGGCGTCGGGCTTGCTGGAACGGAACGGAAAATCAGACATGAAATTCAACACAAGAATCTGCAACACGATCAAACCATTTTCCCTGTGTGCTGCCGTGATCCTGGTATCGTTACTTGGCGAGGCTTCGCCGACGCTGGGTCAAAATTTGTCCAGGTTTGAAATGGGAGAAATTCAGTCTCTCAAAAACAATGAACTCGGCATTCGCCATGCGAAAACGGGAAAGACCAATGCCTTCTATGTGCAACGGAAAGAATCAGGAAAAGGACGCTTTCCCAGAGACACCAGGATCACCGTCACGGGAACCGTCCCGACACGATTCCTGAAAGTCGGATCAACCGTCCGGTTCCGCGTGCCCATCAATGCCAAAGGCAAGTCCAAAGAAAAGGTAACATTGCTGAAGGTTGTCGAAGCTGAAGAAAGTGATCTGCACATCACACCCGAGAGCAAACCCGAAGGCAAAGAATACGTTGCTGCCGAAGTAGTCGCCCGCGTCGCCCAGGTCACCAAAGGTCGAGTTCGATTGACGCTACCGGAATCGACTTACGCTCGCCGCGGCAAGTTTACTGTTTCACTTGCCAGAGATGCGAAGCTTGAAATCAGCAAGGGCACTTTTGACATGGTCATGGTCGGCGACTCCGTGAAATCAATCGCAGCTGCCAAGCTCACCAACGGTGGTTTCTTCGCAACTGAAATCGAAATCGAACTCACCGCCGATCGCGACAAGGACCTGTCATTCAACGATCAAGTCGAGCAAATGTTCAGCGAACTTTCAGATGAGCCCGGCCAACCGAGAGAAGTGCACTCAAAGCACTTTGTTGTCTACACGGATGTCTCCGAAAAAAGTGCCGCGATCCTGTTGGCAAAGCTTGAGCGAATGTATGGCTTGATTGGAGGCTACTTCGGCAAACGTCC
>CAYUNP010000108.1:0-5413 GCA_964446085.1 uncultured Pirellulaceae bacterium | reverse complement strand
TGGCAAAGCTTGAGCGAATGTATGGCTTGATTGGAGGCTACTTCGGCAAACGTCCGCGTCAGCCGATCGAGTGCTTTGTGGTTCGTCCCGAAAACCTGAACGTGTGGGGCGAAAAAATACCTCCCAAGATGGCTGCCAAAATTGCCGAGCCCGCCGGTGTCACCCGTTCCCTGACCAGGCGTCGTGTGACCAAATCAATCGTGTATTCCTGCGATGATCACGGCGTCGTGCAACATGAGGCAGTGCATGCGTTTTGTGCGATGGCGTTTGGAACAGCCGGACCTGTCTGGTACGCCGAGGGCATGGCGGAGATGGGTCAGCATTGGCGCGACGGACAATTGGAAGTCCGCATTCCTCAGGGGGTGATCAACTATTTGACCAATGCAGAACCCAAAAAAATGAAGGACATCGTTGCAGCAGGCCAAATCACTGGTGACTCGTGGCAGGCTTATGCCTGGCGTTGGGCGCTGTGTCATTTGCTGGCCAACAATCCCAACTACGCGACACGTTTCAAGCGCCTGGGAATTTCGCTGATGTCCCAGGGACCGGATTCGTTTGACAATGCATTTGGGCCCGTAGCGCCGCAGATTTCTTTTGAGTACGACCAGTTCGTACAAAATTTTGGAAACGGATATCGAGTCGATCTTTGCGTTTGGGATTGGAGATCGAAACCCAAAAAGCTGTCCAAAAAATCAAAGACCAAACTCGATGTCGCAGCCCAGGCTGGCTGGCAGTCGACACGTGTCAACGTTGTCGCTGGAACATCCTACAACTACATTGCCGATGGACAGTGGAGTCTGGATTCGTCGACCCAAACCGATGCCAACGGAAACGAAAATGGCAACGGCCGTCTCGAAGGTGTTCTGTACAAGGACTTCAAACTTTCCAAACCGTTTGATCTGGGAACCAAAGGCTCCTTTGTGGCACCGGCCGACGGACATCTTTACGTTCGCTGTAAAGATGCCTGGACTGACTTGGGCAACAACGATGGATCGATTCGTGTTGAGTTCAGCAAATCGAAACCGGGCGATGACACATAGAGGTGGCATGAGCTACCGGCCTGTGTTTCTACTACATGATCACAAGCCACATGACGATCAGTTAACTGCCTCAAGTCGTTTTACGACTTCTTCATGCCCCTGTTCTTTCGCAAACGAAAGCGGGCGAGCCCACTTTTCATCGGCAGGCAGCAACGGATTTGCGCCAGCTTCCAACAACAAATTCACGACTGGCAACCGACCGCTCCAGGCCGCAAGACCAAGCGCCGTCGTTCCTGATTGATGATCGATCGCATCGATGTCGATTCCTGCTTCGACCAGAAACTCCGCGACGGTGGACGTTTCGAAGTGGGCGGAATGATGCAGGAACGTTCGCCCATTCCAGTCACGAGCGTTGATGTCAGTTCCGTATTCCAGAAGCTTTGCCAACATCTGTTTTGATTTTGGAATCCGCCAGCCATTGGAGGGATTGAGCTTCTCGATATCGTCTGCTCCAAAACGAGCCACGTATTTCTCGAGCAGTGTAACGTCATCCTGTGAAATGATCTGATTGAGGATGCTCGACCACATGTCTCGATTGGGAAGGAATTTTTCGTCTTCGAGTGCGGCGGTGACTTTTTCTTTGGTGTCGATCTCCCATTCGCCCGCCAACGCGCCGTGCTTTATCAACAGGTCGATTGTTTCCTGTTCTCGCGCGCCACCCTGTTTGGCAATCGACAGACAGTTTCCGCTAGAGTCAGCATAGGCGTTGACGTTCGCCTTGTGTTCGATGAGCAATTCCATCATCTCAATGTCGTTGCGTGCCGAGGCTTCAAACAGCGCCCGACCGTTAGCCGCACAATGTTCCGGCAGGTTAGGGTCGGCTCCGTGCTTGAGTAACAACCGAACCATGTCCATGTGGCCGCCAATGGCGGCGAGATACAACGGACTACGACGCGAATCACTGAGCTTCCCGGCGAGTTCCGGTTGTTTGTCGAGTTCGGTCTGAACGAACTCCAAATCATTTAGCGCGACCGCGATTGCAAATTCATAGTTGGCACCGCTGTCCCGAAGTAACTTGACCACATCGCTTTGTGATGTTTCAGGATCAGGCTCATTCTTTTTACGGAACCAATAGTCGCCATCGAGTGCCACAAACAAAGGCGAACGCATGTCGGCTCGTTTGGCGTTTACGTCGGCACCCAATTCAAGCAGCAGTTTGATGATTGGAATTCGACGAGAAAGTGCCGCCCAATGGATCGCCCGATTTCCATGCTCGTCACCAATGTTGACAAGTTTCGGATTCGCTTCAATCCGTTCCCGTGTTGCTTTGGTGTCATTGGCGGCGACCGCAGCCCAAAGCGGTTCATATCCCGGATCGTAATTGAATCGACGTTCCATTTCGGTGACAAGGATCCTGTGGAGCTCATCGAAGCCGCGGTCCCTGGTGATTGGCAATAGTGTTTGCCAGGAGCTGTAGTTGAAATTCGAATACGCAGGATTGAGCCCCGCATTCAGCAGCTCACGAACAACATCAACCTGATTTTCTCTGACCGCGAAATGCAGCGGTGACTGATACCAGACAAACTGATGCATGGAATCCGGTCTCTCGCGAATGATCTGTTGAACGGTGTTCAGGTCACCATTGGCAGCCGCACAGAAAAGCTCCCACGCTTCCGTTGAACAATTCTCCGGGCACGATTTTGGTCCGAGTTTCTGATTGAGTGTCATCTGGATTCTCGTTTGGGCTGAAGCAACTTGACGATTTCACGAAACCCGCGTTCTTCAGCCAGGTGAAGTGGTTGAGTTTCCGGTGGATCATTTTGATTCGTAGCGGCACCATGCCGAAGCAGGAAGCTTACATACTCGGCATGTCCTTCCGCGACCGCCTGAGAGAGCGCTGTGTGATTTGAAGTGGGATCGCGTTCATCAATCGCTGCACCGTAGTCAATGAAAAGTTGCGCGAGTTCCAAAAGCTGGCTCATTTGAGGCAGCTCCGGATTGTGTGAGTAGCGATAGTTCTCCAGAAAGTTGGTTGCCAGACTCCAAAGAGGATTACACGTGATCGGTTGATCGTTTTCCTTGAGCCAATTCAGATTGAGTTCGATAAGACTTCGATATTCAGCGAATGAGCCATCGCGGTTGTGACTGCGAATTGCCGATTCAATTTGCCCGTTGGCAAGCTCGGCCGAATGCAGGCCTGGCTGAAGCGAAAGGCAAAGCTCAGTCGTTTTGAGATCACCCAACCAGGCAGATGCCATCGCAAGGCACTCGTAGGTCGTCGACTCGTAGCCGCGACCATAGACCAGGTGAGTGGCTTCGGGCTCCTCGCGAATGAGTCTTTCAACTTCGGCGTGATCTCGAACTCTGACCAACGTGTGCCGATAGGGCTCGCCGCCAAGCGAAAGCAAACGCTGGTAGAGCTTTCGTAATTCTGCTGCTGCTTCATCCTTTGGAGCCGGTGCTCCGCTTCCGAACCCTTCGAGGTCGTAGCCCGCGATTCGCTCGCAGAGCAAATCAACCAGTGGAGGCGAAGCGTTAGGATGAGCCTTCACGCTGGCTTTTCTATCCAGTAGCAGATGAGCAATTTCGAAGTGACCGCGAGAGCCGGCCAGGTAAAGCGGCATCCCAAAGTCACGCGGTTTCTCATCGCCAATGTCTGCGTTTATGTCGGCTCCATGGTCAAGGAGAAGTTCGACGATCTCGCGGTTGCCAAGTGCACAGGCTCGAACCAGTGGATAGCACTCGGACCATTTCCATTTCTCTTTTGCAAGTTCTGGGTTTTCCGAGAGCATGGCTTTGAGGCGATCGACATCTTCCATCGCGGTCGCAACCCACAACGTTACGGGCGCTCCTCGATCGATCAGTATTTTGCCAATTTCCCGACGCTGTCGATCTGCTGATCCGTCGAGCACAGTTTGCACGACCGTGTGACCAATTCGAGAAACAGACGTGACGTCGGCACCGCGATCCAGGAGTTCTCGTACCAGCGACATGTTGCCGTGTTGGGCTGCGAAAAACAACAACGTATCTTTTCGTTCTCCGTTGTCGCGCAGCAGCGTCGGATTTGCATCGACCAGGTTCAGAATATCCGTTTCGATCGCTTTGACCACGTCCGCATGACCCATGGCAATCGCGATTCGAAGTGCACCAAAGTAGAGTTCCGTCGGTTGATCGTCCCATTGTTTCGACGCGTGTCCGATCTCCAGCAACCGGGCGACTGCTTTGGGCTGATTGAAGAAAGCGGCAATCTCGACAGGCGTTTTGTTGTACGAACCGGAGATGTCGTGACCTTCCACCGTCTTTGTCCAGTTGTGCGGATTGGTGATGACCAACAGTTCCGGTTTGGAAGTCAGGATCTCCTCAAGAGCCGCGACATCGCCCGCCCTGGCTGCTTCGCAAATTCCTGCAGGCGTCGCTTCGAAGTCTGGCGAATCAGAATTCATCGTTTCAGTGGCATTCATTTTGAGTAGCGAGGATTCGATCGTGCATCGCAGTAAAACATCAAGCGTTCAAAAACATCAAACGTTTACTTTGGATTTTCTGACTACGGCTATTCCCGGAATGAGCAATTGCATTTCATTCTGTTTTACCATCTTCATCCTGTCCTGATTTCGCGGCGTATTCACAAAGCACTACTCACGATGCATTGGCGCCTCAACGGACGATGCATTTTTGCAACAGCCAGACAAAAAACCGTTGTGGAAATCGCTCGGACTCAATCATGGAGTTCGTTGTACCGCACTCAGCCACAGTTTTTCTGATCCGGCGCATCAATACAAACGTCATTTTTTCTCGCGCCGAAACGATAACCCCGTTGGAACAGACGGAACAATCGGCGGGCTAAATCTTTGAAAAAAAGGCCTCCATTAAGCGATCTCCGACACCAGCGACGAAAAGTGCTACTCTTCACACGACCCTGCTGTAACGGACTGATAGCAGATTATTCCAAGGGGTCGGACCAGCTGTGTCCGACATCCCGCGAAGATAAAAGTACGAAACGAGTTTGTGCTTTTAAGGAGATCCGTTGATGGCAAAGTATTATATCCAATCAAAAAATGTTTCTTTCGTTGTCTGTGCAACCGACGCAGAAGGCGCTGCTCTCTGGGCCATGCATCGCGTCATCGACGAAAAGATCTGTGACTTTGAAGAGCAAAAATTGCTCGACCGATGGTTCGAAGATGAAGACTGTTTTGACGACGAGCCTATCGACGATGTGCCACAGGCAATTCCCTACAACGCCATGCTTGATGGGTTGGCTGAATTCGGAGAAATGATCTCGATCAGCGAAATTGGTGCTGGCCGCGACGAAGCTGGACTACTGCACACTGAAGAGATCTTTCGGCAATGGCGTCAGCTGATGAAAGCCGTCGATCACCTATTCGACCAAATGGGATAGTTCTCGTTCCGCATTCCGCATTCCCAGAACTACTTCG
>CAYUNP010000107.1:0-17782 GCA_964446085.1 uncultured Pirellulaceae bacterium | reverse complement strand
TAGTCGATGATCTTGATTGGCTGGAGATCGATCACAGTGAACAAACGCTCAACGATTTTGTTGCCGGGGCGGACGATATTCGCGACTCAATTTCCGTTCCAAAGTTTGTTGGTCGAAACGAAGAGCGTGCCGAAATTCGCCAGATAATCGACGAAGTCCGCGACGGCGCGAGTCGCTTCCTGCTGGTCAAAGGAGAAAGCGGGCTCGGAAAATCGCGGCTCGTTGCGGAAGCAGTCACTGAAGCAGGTCTGCTGGGCATGCAGGTCCTGGTCAGTGAAGTAGCGGAACAGGGCGGCGAGCGGGCCATTGCACCTTTGACCAAAATCGTCAACGGGCTGGTGCACTGTGACTTGAGCAATTCATTACCTGAACAACTGGAGGACGATCACGAGGAGATCCATTTTTTCTTTCCGGAATTTGCCCGCGCGATTGGACTGAAACCACCAATTGCCCGACAATCCGATGCAACTAGAGAAAACAAAAATATTGATGGCGTCAAACCTGAACAGTTCGGATTCAATCGATTGAGTCGCGCTATTTGTAGCGTACTGTCAAAAGTATCGTCACTGCACAAGCCAATAGTGATCTGGATTGACGATTGCCAATGGCTCGACGTAAACACCGTTGAAACTCTGCGAGAACTTTCGCGTTGGGAAACAGATTCATTGCTGGTCATCCTGTCAGCTCGTACGCGAGATCAGCGCAATCCATCACATATTTCCGTCGAGATGGATGCCGAAATCGAAACTGGGCCTCTTCCAGATTCCGCGGTGCGAGACTTGGTCAACTCAATGGCCGTGGGTCTTCCGCAGCAAGCGATCGACACGGCGGTGCGTTTGGCCTCTGGTAGCCCTTTCATGGCCGAAGCGATCTTGCGCGAGATGGTAGAAACCGGTGCAATTGCGTTGCACAACTCGGAATGGCTGGTCGATTCAGAGAAGTTAAACGAAGTCCAAGCATCGTCTGACGCAACCGAAGCTCTGTTGCATCGCCTTGAACATTTTCCGCCTCAGGTTCTTGAGCATCTTTCCGTCGCAGCGCTAATCGGCAAGTCCTTTTTCGTCAGTACGGTTTCTGCAGTTTGCGGGATTTCGACAACGGAGTCTCAAAGCCATCTCAACTGGGCGAGGCGACAACGCCTGATTTGGTCGCGTCCCGACGGATCGCAGGCTTTTGTTCACGATTCCATTCGCCATGCAATGGTTGAACGACTTTCGGTAGCGAGGAAAATCGAACTGCACACGCTTCTTGCCGAATACTTCGAATCCAACGACGGCGATAGCATTGAGATCGCAATCCACTACGACCAGGCGGGCCTGGCAGAACGCGCGGTCAAACCGGCTCTGGAAGCCGCACGTCGAACCCGGAATTCTTCGTCCCTGGCAACGGCCCTTCGGATGTATCAAATCGTCTGGAAAGGAATCCCTTCGAGCGAATCCGGTCAGCGTAGCAAAATTGGCGAGAACATTGGAAACGTTCTGATGCTTGGCGGCTCCTACGATGAGAGTGATCAATGGTTCGAGCGAGCAGAAAAACTGTCCGACAGTGAGTTCGATCGCGCGCGAATCAAAATGCAGCGTGGAGAACTGGCTTTCAAAAAAGGCGACAAGCTGGATGCGGTTGCGTTGCTGGAAGACGCGATGAAGTCGCTCAAGATTACGATTCCAAAATCGTGGCTCGCCATTCGCCTGTTCGTTATCTGGGAGCTGACCGTTCAGGTTTTGCACTCAATCGCCCCATGGATCTTTCTTCACCGGAAGAAGAGTCCTTCGAAACGACAGCGAATGATCTGGAGAATGTACAGCCGGCTTGCACATTGCTATTGGTATACACGTGAAAAATCGATCGTTCTTTGGGCTCACCTGGCGGGACTAAACCGTGCCGAGACCGCGACTCCGACAAGAGAACTGGCGCAGGCATGGTCTGAGCACGCGCCGGTGATGGGTTTGATTCCCTGGTATCGACGCGGTGCCTACTATTCAAATCGCTCGCTAAAGATTCGTAAGCGACTTAAAGACGTTTGGGGGCAGGCACAATCCAGAAACTATTTTGGCATCTTGCTCTACGCGACGTCGCGATACGAACAGTGTATCGTGCAAGCCAAACAAGCCGAAGAAATGCTGCAACGCACAGGTGACTATTGGGAGCTGAATATTGCTCGCTACCAACATGCCGCGTCGCTATACCGGCTCGGCAACCTGAAGGAAGCTTCAGCGTTGGCGCAAAGGACCTTGAATGATGCGATCAAAATTGGTGACTACCAGGCAACGGGAAATATCATTGATGTGCTTGTCCGGGCATCACTTGGAAATGTTCCCTTTGAACACATTGAACAGGAGAAGAATCGTGATCTGAACGATCACCAACTTGAATCGCAACTTTTATGCGCAGAAGGCATCTTCAATTTAAGCAATAAAACAGATCCCGCATCCGCCGTCAGTTGCTTTGAAAGTGCGATTGCAATCGCAAGAAAAGCAGGTACCTTGAATTGTTATACGGCACCAAGTCAAGCGTGGCTGGCGACGGCACTTCGAGAGAAGATTGTTGGTGATCGAAAAAAAGGCACCGTATCAAAAGGTTCATTCCGTCGGCATTTTCAGGCGGCAAAACGAGCCGTTAAAGTTGGAGGGCGATTTCAAAACGACTTGCCACACGCATTGCGTGAGCTTGGTCTTGCATGGGCAGACAAGGGACAGCAGAAAAAAGCACGCAAGACGCTGATTCGATCATTGAAGCTGGCCCAGTCTCAAAACGCTCGTTATGAAGTCGCCCTGACACAGCAGGCGTTTGAGCGGCTCGACGCCCGATTCGGTTGGCGAGAGGTCAATGAGGAAAACAGCGTCGGTGATCACGAAGTTCGTGAAATCGAAGCGTCCGTGCGCCTCGGCGCACCGCGGGAAACGGTTTCGATCATGAATCGATTCGATGCACTGTTGGATGCGGGACGAAAAATTTCTTCAGCACTTGGTAAGCCCGATATTCTCAAGCACACCACCGAGTCGGCGGCAGAGTTACTTCGTGGCCAAAGGTCTTTGGTGATTCTTCCAGTGGAAGACCAGGAAGATCAATGGCAAGCCTGGAATTCTGAGGAATCTTTTGATCAAAGTATTGTTCTGGAAACGGCTCAATCGCGGGAGCCAACGATTCGTGATCGGGAAGTACTCAGGAGTACGTCAAAAGTACGGGACCAAACGGCTTCGGTATTGTGCTGTCCTATTGTTGCTGGCGGTGACGTTGTCGCATGCATTTACATCGCCAATCGCCTGGTTGAGTCCATGTACGGAGACAACGAAATTCGCATCGCAGAGTTTATCGGAAATGCTGCAGGATCCAGCCTGGAGAAAGAAACGATTTTCCGCGAGCTGGACGATCTCAATGCCTGCCTGGAACAGAAAGTTGGGGAAAGGACCAGGTCTTTGCAGACTCGGACTCAGGAACTGGAACAGACCGCGCAGCAGCTTCGCGCGACGCAACATCGTCTGGAGGATGCAGCCGCCGCTGCCGAATCTGCCAGCCGGATCAAGAGCGACTTTTTAGCCAAAATGAGCCATGAAATTCGTACGCCAATTACAGCAGTGCTTGGCTTTACGCAGTTAATTTTGCGTGGGGTCATTAGCGAGCCTGAACAGCAGCGGAAGAAGATCAAGTCGATTGAATCAAGTGGCAGGCATCTGTTGCAACTGGTGAATGATCTCCTGGACATTTCAAAAATCGAAGCTGACAAAATTGAAATTGAGAACATTGAATGTCGTCCGCTTCACCTGCTTAGCGAAATCGTGGAATCATTGCGATCCAAAGCACGTGAAAACAACAACGAACTGGTGCTGGATATCATCTCACCGATACCGGAGTCGTTCCAAACTGATCCCAAGCGACTTCGACAGATCGTGACCAACATTCTTGGCAATGCGATCAAGTTCACTTCCAACGGCACCGTCACATTGCGAGCCAGCCTTGATCGCTCAAAGCGAGGCATGCTCAAAATGGAAGTGGTCGATACTGGAATCGGCATGACACCGGAACAGGTCGAGAACGTGTTCGATCCATTTGTTCAGGCCGATTCGTCAATCACGCGCCGATTTGGTGGCACCGGGTTGGGGCTGTCGATCAGTCAAAAGCTGACACAAGCGCTCGGTGGCGAAATCGAGGTGGTCAGCCGTCCTGACGAAGGTTCAACTTTCGCGATTTCAGTGGACGTCGGCGATCCGGATCAACTCAATCTAATTTACGATGACGAATTGAATGCGCGTTTGGATTGCCGTGTTAGTTCGGACTGGGTTACTTCGGATCTTACAGGCTTGAAAATTCTTCTTGCAGACGACGCTGAAACGAATCTCGATTTGATTTCGCTGGTGCTTGGTGATTGCGGGGCTGATATTACGCTTGCCGTAAACGGTCAACAGGCGGTTGATAAAGCGCTTGCTGATCCGTCGTTCGACATCGTCCTGATGGACATGCAAATGCCGATTCTGGATGGCTATTCAGCGACGCGAAAACTCCGCTCCGAGGGATTTCAGCTACCGATTTTTGCTCTGACTGCCAACAGCATGAAGGGTGATCGGGAAAAGTGTCTGGAAGCTGGTTGTTCCGACTATTTGACCAAACCAATCGATCTCAACGAGTTAGTCAGGGCAATGGCGAAGATCGCCGGTAGCGAGATTTCTTCGGCGTCCAACGAAGATCATGAACCAATACAAATTGCCGATAGCATCAGTAACGAGGAAGAAAAAGTGAATCTAGCGACAACCCTCAATTTGAACTTTAGTGAATCCGATCTGCCAAAAAGCGGGCCAGTGCGAAAGTTCTCGCTCAAGTTCTTTGACTCCTTTGAGCAACGGCGACCTGAATTCGAAAGCAGTCTGAAAGCTCGCGACAAAACGCAACTCGCAGCGTCGGCACACTGGCTAAAGGGAACCGCTGGCACCGTGATGCTCAAACAGCTGTCTGGGGCAGCACGCGAAATGGAAGTTGCGCTCCACACAGAAGATTGGGAAGCTGCAGAATGCATCTACAATCTGATCGAAACCTACGCCGCGCAGGCAACAGAATTCGCGAAGCAACTGCACTAAAGCGGCGGCGGCACAGGACCTGTGATCTGCATGTCCATAGACCAGAGAGAGGCTCATGCCCCACCTCACTCAGTTCGTTGCTCAATCAATCCAATTGATATCTAACAGAGTGCCGCAGATCTTCGACGAACACAAAGAAAAGACCCCGCCAACATCAAGATAGTTGCTGCACCAGGTTCTGGCACGGCGGCAACACCTGTAATCGTGACAAGTGCATTGGCTCCTGCCCCGTCAGGATTAGCGCTGCCGAATCCACCGAACGTTGTATTGAGGTCCGTTTCGAAAAAAGAGCCATCTGCCAGGAAACCGCTGAGATTCACGTTACGCTGACCGATGGTAAGCTGCTGGCCAACGTTCAAGCTAATCGGCGCACCATCGATGAAAAATTCGGTGCCAGTAAAGTTGACTTCACCGCCATCGAAGACGCGGACTGCGAAAATGTCGCCGCCGCTAATGTTGACGACTCCGCCAGAAAAGATGTCGGGGAAGCGGCTTACCGTTCCGCCCGAGATGTTGGCGACGACTCCTGCCCCGAAAAGGCCAAAGCTTTCAATTTCGCCACCCGAAATGTTTAGCTCTGTGTTGTTGGTGAGCTGAAAGAAACCTCCAACCTCTCCACCGGAAAGGTTCACGACGTTGTTTGAGTTAGTGAACCCGGTGCCGATGCTATTGGCTCCTGCTGCCACATCTCCGCTTTCAATGTTCAGAATGCCATTGGCAAGGTCAACGCCAAGCCCGATGGATCCTCCAAGAACATTCACGGTCGTACCGGAATCGATCACAGTTCCATCAGCGATCTCATCTCCAGGGAAAAGATTGATCACGCCCTGGGCATTGGCAGCGTGTGAAAGGCTTAAAGAGACGAACAAAACAAGCAACGATTTGTAGATCATGGTGTCGATTCTCAGGTGAGGAAGTGGACGGAATTGGTTCAGCCATAAAGGATAGACTCTTAAAAACGCGTGTGCGAGCAATTGTAAGCATTTTTTCGGTTTAATGCGGCTTTTAGGTGCCAAAACTCACTAGCACCAATGCGGCCAGTTTTGCCGCAGGAACGAGACTTTCCGGGATCAGGAATTCCTGATCAGAGTGAATATGATCCCCGCGAGGGCCAAGGGTATCAATGTTTGGCAGGCCAGCTGCCGCAAATCGATTGCCATCGCTGGCTCCTCCAGTACCTCGCCATTTGACTTCCATTCCCAGCTGTGAGCCACACGATTCGATGCGACTCTGCATCTCTTGGACGCCGTCATCGATCGGCTTGGGGGGTGAAGAAAACTCGCCATTGATCTCGATCGTGATTCCATCAAGCTGATTGTACTTCGCGACCAGTTCGGCAAACTTGTCTTCGACCATCTTCTGCTGAGCTGTATCGACGACGCGAACGTTGACGCGACCAACAGCCAGATCAGGCACCGCATTGAGTGCTCCACCGCCGTTGATACGACCAACGTTAAACGTGATATCCGGATCGGTGTTGAGTTCATCGATTTCAACACACAATCGTGAAAGTGCCGCCAGCGCGTTTCGGCCTTTTGCGAAATCGCGTCCGGTATGAGCCGACTTGCCGCGGACGATGAACGCGAAATTCCCTGACCCTTTTCGCCATGAAACCAGAGTGCCGTCTGGCAATGCAGGTTCAAACAGAATGCCGGCATCACAATGTGGTGCACGACTGCGGATGAACTGATCGCTGCCCCGGGAGCCAATTTCTTCGTCGGCGTTGAGGATGACTTCCCAGCCAACGGTTCCTGCCAGCGGACTCGCTTCGATCGCCCTGAGCGCATTGAGCATCACGACGATCCCGCCCTTGGCGTCGATTACTCCGGGGCCGTTGAGACAGCCGTCTGCTTTCATCACGCACTTTTGAAAATGATGATCGGGCCCGTAGACCGTATCCATGTGAATGCAAAGCATGACTTTCTTCTTTGCGTCTGGCCATTTGGTTACGTGGATCATCGGACCTGATTTCCCGGCCTCTTTTTCGCCGCGATCATCAACCGTCATCCACGGCTGCGCTTCGACGACTTTCAGCTCACCTCCGAGCTGCGAAAATTCTTCGACAAGTCGATGGCGAACCGTCTCGATTCCAGAAAGGTTAAATGTTCCGGAGTTGATGTCGCAGAGCTCGATGATCAGCTTCATCATCGAATCCTGTTTGTCGTCGAGCCATTTCAACGCATCGATCGCGGCTGGGTCAAAGTCCATCTTTACTTTTCCTGTTTTGTTTTTTGGTCGAGGCTTACTTGCCAGATGATTGCGTTTTTCAGTTCAGAGGTTATCAACAGCGATTCAGAGTCGGCGGAGAAGCAGATTGCTTCACCCTGGCTTTGCAATGGTAGCGACAAAGCGATCGGTTCAGTTTCGTTGACCGTCTCCAGCCAGGTTTTGCCTTCCGGGCGTCTCAATAGCGAGGCTCCGAAGTAGGATCGGATCACGAGCTTTTTTCCGTCAGGAGAAAAGGCCATGCCAGTGACGTTGCGAACTGGAAATTCCGCGATCTGTTTGGCAGTGTTTCCTTTTCGTTTTTTCCTGTCCTTCGGTTTGGCGGTCAACGGGTTGGGCAATGCAAAAATGCCCGGTGCGGTTTTGCGTTTGTCGCTGACATAAACTTTCTCAACCAGCCAAAACGTATTGTCCTGAACGTTGTAGGCCATCGCCTCACAGTTGTGAGCCCGGTCTTCGTACTTGAAATCAATTGTGATTACGTTTGCCTTCAGGTCCTCGATTTTGCGTTTTTCGTTTTTTCCTGGATTCTTCAGTTTGACGATCGGCTCTTCGACGACATGGATCTGACAGGACTTTCGTTTGGAGGCGTTGTCGCCGACGTCTCCGATGGCGATGAATCGTCGCCCCTGGAAACTGTAAGCACACATCGTCTCCCAGTCACGGTTCCTGGCTCCTTTGAGTCGCAAGGTCGCTTCGGTGTATCCTTTGAAGTTAACGCGAAACAGAATCGAATCGCCTCCGGAATCGTTGAACGTCCAAATCGACTGCGACTTGTCTTTGCCGGATTCTGGTTGAGCCATCTCGACGCCGCTGCTTTCGACAATCCGTATGTCGGCGAACCGGCCAACAGCAACGGGACGCTGTTTCCCGCCCACGGCAGCTTTTTCCAGAAGTTTGTTTGAATTGTCGCTTTGCTGAGCCGATGAAGATTGGCAGGTGGCATGGACCAAAGCCAGCAATATCCAAAAGAAAACCCGACCAGCAGCCAGCGAATTGAAGCTTGCCCGGCGTTTTGATGCCAACAAATCCGTTGGGTTTCGATTGATTTTGGAGGTTTGTTCTACTATCATTTTGGCTCGACGATCAGAACGTCTGGACAATTCAAAATCTATTTCACACGTAATTTACGGAATCACAAGATGGCAAGCGAACGGGAAAAGGAAATTAAACGACGTCGGAAGCGCCGCAAGCAAATCGCTCACCTGCGAGCTCGCGCCGCAAAAGCAACTGGTTCAGAAAAGCAGGTTCTCGCTGACAAGCTGCGAAACATGACGCCTGGCTACAAAGTTTTGATTGATTCCATGGGTTTGGCCAAGAAGTAATCTTCCGATGTACGAACACTCGGATGCATCCAGTTCTGATCAGGGCGCTAAATCGCCGGAGTCACCTTCTTCTGAGAAGACTCCTGCTTCGAGTGCCCTGTTTCGCTGCGCCCACTGTGGCAAGAAGTTTGAACGCTCAACATCCCCCTGCATGCCGTTTTGCAGCATACGTTGCCATCGAATCGATCTGGGAATGTGGCTGAATGAATCTTATGGGCTTCCCTGGGATGGAGAAGGCGCACCAGAATAGATAGCCAGACGGCTTGGATAGGCGGAATCTCCTCTTTTCTTGCTTGGTGTTCTGTACTTGCCGACGGGCGGCAAAGACTGAAAAGAATCTGCTTTTTGAGCAACTCTAAATGCCGGGGTTTCTGGCTTAAGCGACTATTTTTCTGATTCACTGAATTTAATCAGTGACACTTTTGGCTAAAAACGGCCCGGACAGGACTTCGATCTGCGCCGTGAGCTCCTGTTGGATCGGATTACAATATGACGAATTGTTGTTCCGTTTCAAAGTTGGATGTCTGATGAGTGAAAGTTCCTATCCTACGCTTGGCTTACTGCAACAGGCCCGTGATGGTGACGGAAGTAGCTTGGGAGTGTTGCTTCGAAAGTACTTTCGATATCTGAACAGTCTTTCTCACGGCCACCTCGACGAGCGAATAGGAATCCGCGTTAGTGCGTCCGACATTGTGCAGGAAACCCTTCTTGAGGCTCATCGGGACTTCAGCAAGTTTTCTGGCACTTCGATCGAAGAATTCACTGGCTGGTTGCGACGAATTTTGTTCAACAACCTGGCGACTGCCATCGAGAAACATGTTTTGGCAGACAAGCGGGACGTGCGAAAACAGCGTTCGTTGGACCAGACGATTGGAAACACGGACCATTCAAAAGCAAAGTTGGCCCGTTATCTTCAGCAAGATATCACTTCGCCCAGTGCCCCAATGCAACGGGATGAGTCACTCCGTCAGCTTTCGACAACTCAACTCTACCGGGCTTTGATCGTTGCTCACGATTCCGGGATGAGTTTTGACATTCCAGGTTCACAGGAGGCAATCTGAAGCAGCAAATCCGGGAACTCAGCGATGAAACTTTGGTTGGAAGGGAGTTTTACAAATTCCGCAAGTTCAACCTATAATGACGCCCCAGTTCCCAAACGATACTCGTGAGCATCAATGAGCGACCAGCCTGTTATTGTCAAAAAAATCTCCTGGGCGGAGCTTTGCCCATGGACCATCATTTTTCGTACGCTGCCGGTAGCCGCAAGTGTTACCGTGTTGGCACTGGCGATGGTGGGCGTGTTGGCCGCTTCGTTCACATGGTGGTTGAGCGAAAACATGTTCATCGGTGTCGAACTGGAGCAGGACTCGGCGCTGATGGAAGTTGTTCGAAGTAACACCAGCCCCTACCGTGGCGTGTTCATTGAATCCAGTACTGACGAAAATGCCCTGAATATTCTTGGGGCCAGACTCAGTGGTCCACGAGCTGTCTTCAATCAGATCAAACGCCCCGCCGCCTACATCTTCGCCAGCAAAGTGGAACCTTCGGGTGCCCATCTTGGAGCGTCAGGGTTTTGGTATTTTCTTTTTGGAACAGTTTGCTCGATGGCGATCTGGAGTTTCGTTGGTCTGGCGATTGCGCGCGTGTGCTTGCTGAGGGTTACCAGAAATGAAACGATCGGAATCGATGATGCCTTTGACTTTGCCTTCGACCACTGGCTGGCGAGTTTCGGAGGAGTCAGTATTCCGTTGGTTGCCTCATTCGCGCTCTGTGTTCCGGCAGCCCTGCTGGGATTGTTGATGACTTTCGATTTTGGTGCCGCCGTGGTCAGCTTGTTGTGGCCGCTGGTCTTGGCGCTGGCGACCGGCATGGCGATGTTGCTCCTTGGACTAACCTATGCCTGGCCCCTGATTATTTCCAGCGCCGCATGCGAAGGGCAAAACTCGTTTGATGCGATGACACGATCATTCGCCTACGTGTTCCAACGCCCTATTAACTGTCTTGGTTACGCCGTGGTCGCCATGCTTTTCGGTGGATTTTGCTGGTTGATCATTGCCAATCTTTCAGAGTCCATTGTTGATATGAGTTACTGGGCGACATCCTGGGGTGCTAATCGTGTCGGTGGTGACCTGCCAAGAATAGAAGTCCTGAAAGGACTGGTGTCGGATACTGAAACCTCATCAGAATCCATGCTTTCATTTTCACAGCACACCATTGGATTCTGGAATGCCCTGATCCGGACGATTGCAGCTTCGTTTCTGTACGGATTGTTCTGGTGTATGGCTTCAACTGTCTACCTGTTGCTGCGGAGGGACGTTGACAATACGGAAATGGATGAGATCTACATCGTTGATGAGAAACGGACTTACGAGTTGCCGCCATTGAAGTCCGACGAAAGTGGCGTACCACAAGTTCAAACACCGACACCTGTCGAGGAAACAGACAACGAGGACGACACCGCATCTGATTGAGATGAATGCTTCAAGTCGGGAAAATGACTTGTGACCAGTACAGGCACGAAAATGCAAGCGAGTGAATCGACCGCGGCACAGCACTCACTCGCTCGCGTCTCCTTTTTTGGAACGGATACCAATGAGTGTGAAACAGCTTGCAGCACAAAGCTACCTGAATCAGTTTCTGTGCGGTGATGCGATCGAAGTTGCCCGACAGCTTCCCGACGCCTGCGTTGATACGATCGTCACCAGTCCGCCCTATTGGCAGCAACGCGACTACGGAGTCGACGATCAGATTGGCCAGGAAGTTTCGCCAGCCGCTTACGTTGAGAGGCTTTGTGAACTGTTCACGGAACTGAAACGTGTTGTCAAACCAACCGGTTCGATGTGGATGGTGATTGGTGACAAGTACCTCAAAGGCGAACTGATGGGCATGCCATGGCGTGTCGCATTGGGGCTCAAAGACGCCGGTTGGCGAATGCGAAGCGACTGTATTTGGCACAAGCCAAACGCGATGCCATCAAGTACTCGCACTCGGCCGACGACAGATCACGAGTACATTTTCTTTTTCTCCAACGGCAAAAACTATTTCTACGATGCCGATGCGATTCGCGAGCCACATGTTACATTTTCAGAAAATTCGAAGATGAAAGGCGGCCGCAAGCATTTTGGCAAACGTGGCAGCACGCCTGAAAAAGGGAAAAATAGCGGAGACAGCAACCTCCATGACGCGCGCTGGGATCAGGCCTTTCACCCCAAAGGACGCAACAAAAGAACGGTTTGGTCGATCTCGCTATCGAAGTTTCGCGAAGCTCATTTTGCGGTTTATCCACCAAAACTGGTTGAGACCTGTATCGCCGCGTCCTGCCCGGAAGGCGGAGTTGTGCTGGATCCCTTTAGCGGTGCGGGGACGACTGCCGTCGTGGCGAAAGAACTTGACCGCAACTTTGTTGCCATCGACTGCAATGAAGAGTACTGCGAAATGGCAAAGCGAAGGTTGGAAGCGACCTAACCGCTGCCGCGGCGCATAAAAAAACCGCGACCTTGACGCACAAGTACGTCGCGATCGCGGTATGTTTTCAACGTGGCAAACCTAGAAGCCACACTTGCCAAACAGGCATCCTCGTCTGGGGATCACGGTTGTTGGTGGACCGTAAACGTCCAGCAGGATCGGTGCGATCGCTTGAGGGGCTGGAGCAAACACTGGTGCTGGCGCGATTGGAGCCGGAGCAAAAATCGGTGCCTGTTGAATGACTGGAGCTGGAACAAAAATTGGTGCTGCAGCGATTGGAGCCGGAGCAGCAACTTCCGGAAGCGACTGAATTATCGGCGCATCGATCATTGAAGCAGTCGGTGCCAATTGAGTTGTTGGGGCGGCGACCGCTGGTGCTGGTTGTACATAGCCGTTGTTGTTTCCGACTACGCGAGCGCCGGTCATCGACATGTCGCTGGCTCGCTCTGTCTCAAGGGCCATCAATTGGGATTGGAGATCAGAGATTTTCTGATTTCGCTCGTCGCGAATCTTTGCCATCCGAGCTTGCTCTTCATCAATCCGAGCTTGCTCTTCGGCACGTAGTTCTTCCATGCGTGCCATTTCTTCAGCACGCAGTTCTTCCATCTTGGCTTCCTGTTCAGCACGCAATTTGGCCACTTCGGCTTCGTACTTGGCTTGCAGGTCAGCAAACTTTGATTGCATTTGAGCGGGTGCGGGTGATTCGATTTCCTGAACGCTTTCAGCTTCTTGTGCCAGCGACAATGCTGGAGCCAGTGCAGCGCACAGGGTAAGAGTTAACAGTAGTTTCTTCATCGTCTGTCTCCAGAATTCGGTTGAGTTTCTGGGTTCCACGATAGTTAAACGAAATGGAGCGTCTTCGAATTCCTCGAATTGTCGGGCAATTTCTGCAGTTTAGATCGGGCCTTTTGCCCGAGAAATGCGCCCAATCCACACGATCTGCAACATCAGAGCCATCAGACCCGGAACACAGAGCGTTCCGGGCACGGGCTGGCCATCAAGAATCGTGGGCTGGAGTGCCGCAAAATGTGAGCCGCCGGTATGTCACGCAACGAACCAGCGGCTACGCCTGCCGCTCAGAATTCGTGCGACGTCAGCGCGAAAATCGCGACGGCAGCCTATTTCACGCCCATCTCATCAAGCAACCTCTGCGATTGGTAAACTTTGCCCGTGATCCACAGGACGTAGCGAATGTCGACACCAATTGAACGACTGTAACTTTCATTCCAGGCAAAGTCGTTGATCGTGGCTTCGAAAGCGCGATCAAAATTGACTCCGACCAGTTCGCCGCGATTGTTGAGGATTGGACTGCCCGAGTTACCGCCAGTTGTGTCGGTGTTGTAAAGCAGTGCCACCGGAACCTGATTCAGTGTGGGATGCAGGAAGCCGCCAAAGTCTCCTTTGTCGTAAAGCTCGCGAACTCGATCCGGCGTGACGAAGGGATCTTCGCCAGTCGTTTTCTCGATTACCCCACGAAGTGTCGTCGCAGGAGATTTGTAAACCGCGTCTTCGGGAGAGTACCCTTTCACGTTGCCGTACGTCATTCGCAAAGTTCCATTTGCGTCAGGGACGAAGCTGGTTTTCTGAAACGCCTGCTTTACATCGATCAACTCGCCATAGAGCCTGCCAAGCTTTCCTTCGACTTCCTGATCACGTTCACGAAGTTTGACGAACTCGGGATACAGGCCAATGACAGCCTTCATGAACGGGTCGTCAACGGACTTCAGCTCTTCAGACGATTTGGAAAACAGTGATCGAATGAAATCCTCATCATTGAATCTGGTTTTGCCAAACGAATCGTCACCGATAGTTTCGTCGTCGAGAAACTTTTTGATTAACTCGTTTGAGCTGGCGGAATCAATTTTCCGCAGCCGCTGTTTCATTTCCGCCAGCATCTGCATGTCGGTTTCTTTGTGCCAGTCTTTCCAGCCAAGGACAGCGCGGCCAACGGTTCGGTCGTAGTTCCGGTCCATGTAGGCGGCTTCGCGATCGAGGTCCGTTTTTTCGCGTTCGACAGCAGCATCGTAAATCGTGTAAGCCAACCCCATGCCGCGACAAGCCGAGACGAGATTGTTTACTGTCAGGCTAAAATCAGCGGTTTCAGCGAGTTCGGCGTAGACGGTGTCGATCTCTTTCAGGATCGAACCATACTTCTCTTTTCGTGTTGGATCGGAGTCGATGAAGCTCTGCAATTCGGCTTCGACTGCTCTGCGTTTGGCCACAATGTTGGCTCGGCGAAGTCCTTTAAGCTGACCACGCGATCGCTTTTCAACATTGGCAAGTCCCTGTTTGCGGGCCGAGTGTTTCAGCGCAACGCTTCGATCGTTCTTGGACATGCTGTCCATGGTCGAAATTTGCCATTGATAGAGATCCACAATGTAGGGCAGCCGGACGTTCTGTTCGTATTCCAAAAACGAAGCCGTCTTGTGACGTGCTGTGCGGCCAGGATATCCCAACAGAAAGATGAAGTCATTTTCGTTGGCTCCCGCAGGTGAAACCTGAATGTGTCGCTTGGGGCGGTAAGGCACATTGGCTTTGTCGTAGTCCGCCATTGAACCATCCGGCGCGACGTAAGCTCGCATGAAGGAGAAGTCTCCTGTGTGTCGAGGCCATTCCCAGTTGTCGACGGCGCCGCCAAAGTTTCCAATCGAAGAGGGCGGGGCGAATACGAGGCGAACGTCCCGAATGTAAGTGTAAATAAACAGCACGTATTGCTTGCCTGTGAACATCTCTGCAATGTCAGCACGCATGCCAGGGTTTTCTTCTTCGGCTTTCTTTTCCAGTTCCTTGCGACGTTTGTCGACGGCTTTACTGCGATCGGCGGCGGACATTGAGTCGTCAACGGCTGCAAGTACTTCGGCCGAGACGTCTTTGTAGGATTCAGTGATTCGAACGGTGTAGCCGGGGCAGGGATTTCCTGTTCGAGTGATTTACTGAAAAAGCCACTCTTCAACCAGTCGTTTTCAGATGTACTGGCGGACTGAATCGCCCGGTAGGCACAGTGATGATTCGTGATGATCAAGCCATTGGGCGAAACGAATGAGCCCGTGCATCCATTGACGCGACAGATGCCATCCACCAAACAGGTCTCGTTCGGATTGAAGACCTGGGTTGCGGTGAGTTGCATCCCTTTCTCGGACAGGCCGATCCGATCGATCGAACTGATCGGAAACATGCCTTCTTCGGCTTGAAGGCTGGCGACTGAAGAAATAAACAGGGCGAAGGCGATAAGCAGTTTTCGAATCATGGTTTCCGCGATTTTTGGGGGCGCTTGATTGAGCAATCATTGTAACGAAAATCGATCCGGATATCTGCAGCCAGGAAGTTTCAACGACGTCTGGTCAGGTTTGGTCACCAAAGCCACAATGTCGCTGTGCAAAAATTTCAGATCAATTCACTTTCCGATGGCTTGAAGCTCCAGTGCTATCGATGGTCCGTCGACAATCCGGTCGCAGCGATGAGCCTCGTGCATGGACTTGCCGAACATTGTGGGCGGTATGAAAAACTGGTTCAACACCTGAACCAGAATGGAATCGACGTGGTTGGAGTCGATCTTCGCGGGCACGGACAAACCGAAGGACCACGTGGAATCATTCAGCAATACGACGATATCGCGGGCGATGTTAGCGCTTTGGTCCAGGAAACGAAAGGCCTGTACGCAAACCTGCCTCGATTCCTGTTCGGACATTCGCTGGGCGGCGGATTGGTTTTGCATCACGGCATGACAGCCGAATCTGATTCGCTTACTGGGTACCTTGTTTCGGCTCCACTGATTCTTCCTCGAAAGCCAGTGTCCAAAATTCAGCGTGCCCTGGTGAAGCTGATGCGAAAGCTGATGCCCAATGGCACAATGCCGATTCCTGTTTCGGGAAAGAAAATCTCGACGATTCCGGAAGAACAGGAGCTCTACAATTCCGATCCGCTAAAACATAAACGGCTTGGCTTCGGGCTTGCGGTTGAAATGATTGAAACCGGCGAAGAACTTTTCGCAAACGCTGAGCGATGGAGCAAGCCGTTGCGGATGTGGCATTCGCGTGCAGATCAGATCACGAGCTGCGATGCTTCAGAGGAATTCGCCACGCGTGCCGCAAACTGTGAGTTTACCGCTTTTGATGAAGTGCAGCACGAGATGCATCGGGATCGATCTCGTGAAGAAGTTCACGCGCTGGTGGTCGAGTACATTCGACGGATGAGTTAGCGCGGAGCATGTCGTTTGCAGTCCCGCCTTCAGGCGGAATCCATCCATCACAACCCGAAGCGCTAGCGAGGGATTGATTTTTCGCTAACGCTTCGGGTTATGATTTACAGCGACGATAGGCGAGCTCCGAAAGTACGGTCAGTTTTTACTGCCGGGGTCGGGGAACCGATCATGATCAGATGGCTAAAGCTGGTACTACGTACACGTTGTGGTGTCACCTTTTCAACCCGACGCGTTAACGCTAACGCTTCGGGTTGTGATTGGCGATTACCTGACGAGATCAAGGTTGCGACGGTAGCCGAGTTCCGAGGCGCGACCAACTTCCACTGCCTGACCGCTGCGAAGATCGATGATCCGCTCTGAGAGCTTATCCAACGGTCCATGTTGTTGGACGTATGCCTGGAGTGCGGAAACTTTCTGGGGAGAGGGGGCTTCGCCATCGATTTCTGAGCCAGGAGGGTTGCCCCAGACTACGATCGCCGCATTTTGACCTTCGTCAGACCACAACTCAAATGCGATCGTTGGGTCATCGGCGTTTTGGATCTGTCGTAGCGAAATGATGCGACTCAAGCCAAAGGATTGCCAGTCCCGAATCAGGACTTCGCTGATCGCCGCGGCATCTTTCACGCGAGTATCAGGCCAGGCCGTCCAACGATTGATATGTCGCAGATACTGCGGAGCACTTTGTAGTTTTTGGTCCCAGTGGTGAATGAAAATTCTGGGTTGTACCGAACCTTCCATTGCCAAAAACTCCGGCATGATCACTCCCTGACGGTCGACCGGAACGAGTCTTGGCTGCTGCTTCCAACCAGGAACGGTTTCTTTCTTCAACTCAACGAGAGCGATTGGCTGACGGTAGACCAGTTGCGCTTTCAAGCCTTCATTTGTTTTTTCCATGTGCTGGACCTGTTCAATCCAGCCGATTGTTTGGCAAGTTGCCACGGCGTCAGAAATCAGTGACGGATCGAGTAGCGATTTTGGCTGACCTGTTGAAGTCAGAATCGCTTCCTTGATGTTGGTTTTGGTCCAGGCCGGCGGCGAGTTGATTTCGATCCTGTCTTCCGAAAGCAGCGTCGCATGTGGTCCCGTGATTTTGTCCTGATATCGATCCCAGCACCAAATCGCTGTTACCGCCAGGGCAACGTTAAACGCGACGAACAGGGTTGCTGGATGGAGAAGCAAGGCGGTTGGTGAAATGTCACCAAGGATCGCCGAGAGTCCAGTTTTTTTTCTACGAGCCATGAGAGAATCCGAATCGGTAGTCGAACAGGAGCGCGCACGCTCTCTACTATCGTCGTACCGTCGCAGAGGATTCTTTGACTTGAAGCGAACCTTCGCAACAATCGTCATTGTCAGATCAATTCGGATTCATCACGTTGTCCAGGTGGGCCAGACGATGCGATTTTATTACGCTTTTGCCGTTTGCTCTGGATACTGCACCCGAGCGTGATACATCGCGTTGAGTGACTTTACGAGGCTGTCGCAGATCGTTTTCAGTT
>CAYUNP010000106.1:13838-17911 GCA_964446085.1 uncultured Pirellulaceae bacterium | reverse complement strand
CTAGCCGTCGGTTCGTTACCGTGCCAAAACTGGCGGCTAGCGCCTTGCCGCTCACTGGATTGCGCAGTTTTGGACTTTAGCCGGAAGTGAAACTGCTGAGCTCAAGGTGATTGTTGCCCATGCTTTCGCAGCGACTCACCTGCGTGCTAAATAGTTACGTCCGCTGGTTAATCAAATCAAGATAGGAATTGATCGACAGTCTGATCGTTCCTCCTTCGTTGAGATCCGGCAACTCAATCGTATTTTTTACGACCTCGCTCCCGTTCTTTGGAGTGAACGCAATTTCCAGTTCTTTTGGCGACTCCTGTCCGAATTGCAAATCTGCATTTCCCAATCCAGTTTGGTCACCAGCAGAAAGGCCGCCGAAGCTGAACTCTTTCCCCAGGTTGGCAATCGAGAGATCCTCGAGTTCCATACCGGATTTGTTGTCGATGCAGATGCTGTAGCCGTCGTTGGCCATCGAACCGGCGATCAACAATGGCAGAGCCAAAACGAAGAAACGTTTTACGATAAGATTCATGGCTGGTATTAACTCCTTGGTTTCGAAACGGCGTCTGGACGTTTGTCCAACATGCGTTTCTGTCAGGTGAATAGCCGTGGGCACACCAATAAAGCGAATTGCGTGCCAAACCTGATTTCTGCCGGCAAAGCCGGGGATTTCCGCGTTTAAGCGTCCGTTTCACACCAGGCTTTTAGCTCATCCATGTCTTTTTGAATGAACCTGGCAATCATTCCCTTGATCAGCGGATTCATCAATTTTGCCATTAGTTTGTACGGCTTTGCGTCCATCGTCATGTCGAGCCTGGTGTCCGATTCCGTTTGTTGGACGATGAAAATCGTGTCCCAAATTGTGCCGCCCTGATCAGAGACCATCCGAATTCGATCGTTCTCCACGAATTCGGTCACTTCAAGTTCCGTTTGACTTTCCCGTCCCTTGAGCATTCTCGTTTCTCGAAACTGGGTACCGATACCACTTCGCTGCTCGGTGAGAAATTCCACTTCCGTGATTGCTTCGGCTCGAATGGGAAACGATTCGATATCAGAAATCGCAGCAAACACTTTTTCAATCGGAGCCTGAATATTAATTGAAACTGAAGTTTGGCTCATGGGCTCATTCCCGAGTTGACTCGTTTGTGATGGTCTCCAATATTGTAATGGAAATTCATCTTCATTCTTCCCAGAGTATTCCGATGTCCGGACTCCGACAGATCTTCCTTGCGATTTCGCTGATTGCGTCCTGCACTGCCGTCTGGTATTCAGTTCCTGTTTCAAACCAGGAGAAGGAGACAGACATCGAGTATTCACGCACGTTGAAAGAAGTTCGTCGTTATGACGCGAGAGAGGCTGGCCAGGCTGTCGCCGTCGACCAGGACCATTTCTACGCGATTTCGAACTCGATCATCGCCAAGTACCAACGTGAAAGCGGCGAACGGATCGCGACATGGAAAGCGGATTCCCAAAGGCCGCTTCGTCACCTGAATTCCGGCATCGTTCGCGACGGGAAACTCTATTGCGCGAATTCGAATTTCCCGGGTTGGCCTGAAGCGAGTTCGATCGAGGTTTGGGACACCACGACGATGGAACATATCAGCTCACACAGCCTCGGGATTTGTAGCGAAGGATCGCTCACATGGATCGAGCCAATCGAAGACGGCTGGTACGCCGTGTTTGCAAACTACTCAAAGAAAGTCAACGACAACCCGTTGGCAAAATCGCATCGCTCAACGCAACTGGTTCGTTACGACAAATCGTGGCGCCGAACTGCCGGTTGGGTGTTTCCGAAATCGATTCTGGATCGCTTTGATCCGCACAGTTGCTCAGGCGGTGGGTTTGGACCCGACGGAAAACTGTACTGCACCGGTCATGACCTTGGCGAAGTCTATCAGTTGGAGTTTCCCAAAGCCGGTTCGATATTGCAGCTGACTGAAACCGTCGCGGCACCGATCACAGGGCAGGGCATTGCGTTTGATGACGAAATGCTTTGGGGAATCGATCGAGCAAAACGACAGGTCGTTGCGATCGAGTTTAAATAGAACAGAATTCGTTGCTCAGTCTGTCCCGAACGGCGAACCGTAGCAGGCAAGCTTCGCCCCTTCCACATGCGGAAGGGGCTCGAAGCAATTCAATTCCTGGAAGCGAGTGCCATTAGAATTTTGGCAACTCGTAGCCGTCGCGATACTCATAGTGCAACAATTCGTTTGCCGAATCATTGTCAAACTTCTCGGCCTTGGCATCCCACTGAAGACGGGACTTGGTGGCCAGCGAAATGTTCGCCATGTGAGCAAAGATCGTCGAACGGTGACCTTCAATCATCGGGCAGTTGGTCTCCTCGCGAGATCTGACACACTCGAGGAAATTGCCGGCGTGATTCATGGTCGCAATGGCATTGGGCTCATTGAGTTCGAACTCAGTTTCCTTGCCACGTCTGCCTTTCTCCTGAAACTGACCTGCTTTCTCGCGAAGAACTTTATAGCCTTTTTTACCTGAGTAAACCGTTCCCTGCGTTCCTCGAAATTCGATTTCACCGTATGGAAACGCCTTGTTGCTGCTGGCTTCGTACTGACCAAATGAAATCAGAGACTGGCCTGGCATTTCGAAAACTGCCTGCGCCGTGTCAGGAATCGTTCGATCGTCTTCGATCGCAAACCGTCCGCCCATCGCAGAAACGCAGGCTGGTGACTCTTCGCCAAGCATCCAGCGAATTGCATCGAAGTAGTGAACGCCCCAGTTACCCATCTGTGATGAGAAACGCTGCCACCAACGGAACTTGTACGGCGCGATGTTGTCCTGGTAAGGCTGCTCAGGTCGTGGGCCAAGCCACGTATCCCAATCCAAATTGGCTGGCGCAGTACCTGTTTCAAGCTTGCCAATCCCCGCAGGGTACATATTGTTGAGCCGAAAAGCACTTGAGACGGTGACTTTTCCGATCGTGTCCTTGGACATGAACTCTTTCAGGTTCTGATAGAGTTTCATCGAACGACGGTGCAAACCGACTTGTGCGATCCTGTCAAACTTCTTGGCTGCGTTGACCATCTGACGACCTTCATGGATCGTCGCTGCCAGTGGCTTTTCGACATAGACGTCTTTGCCAGCCGACATGGCTGTGATCGCCTGGATTGCATGCCAGTGATCCGGAGACGCAATCGCGATTACGTCGATATCGTCACGGTCCAGAAGTGACCGATAATCACTGACAGCCGCCATGTCTTTTCCGTGTGTCTCTCGAGCCCGATCGAGGTAGGGTTCGAAAACGTCAGCGACCCCAATGAACTTGCACTGCTTGTGTTCAGCGAAAGCATCCATCAACTGGGAGCCACGGTTACCCACTCCGACAAATCCGGCGCGAATCGTGTCGTTGCTGCCGAGAATGTTGGCATAGCTTTTCGCAGGTAGGGATGCGGCAACTGCAGCAGCAGCACCGGCTTTGGCAAACTGCCTTCGGCTGGGTTTTTTTGACATGATCTTTGGCTCTTTCAATCGCGTAAAAAGGATGGAAGAAATTTCTGGTGACAAGCTGAAAATGCTCTCCCTAATCGTATACCAAATCCTTTGATTTTCGAATTCCGTACTGTTAAATCGGTCTCTTTCAATTCGATTTTTGTTGAAACGCGGGAAACGCTTGCCCCAAGCCAATTCAGATTTCGAATAATGCTACGGCGTGCAACTTCAAGAAAGCGGTTGCAAGGAATTTTCTGGCAGAATGCTGGTTGGTGCCAGGACGAACGCGCGCATGGGATTCGAAAGGGCTCTCTACTGGTTTCCTGTTCACAGTTCATCTTCGGCGAAGGAATTCGCGGTTCAGATTTTCAGTCACGCACTTTGGCGACGAGCTATCGAGTTCTCAGTGAAGCAGTTGTCATGCGACCTAAAACGTCAAGCGGAAAGCATGGGATTCGAACCCACATGGCCATTGAGACCGCACGATTTAGCAAATCGGCCCGACAAACCGTATTCGACTACTTTCCGTTTTCACAAGCACGCCCCCAGGGATTCGAACCCCGACCAACTGGTTTGGAATCAGTTATGCTGCCGTTACACCAAGGGCGTGGAGTTTTTGGTTTTCGGTTTTCGGT
>CAYUNP010000106.1:0-13738 GCA_964446085.1 uncultured Pirellulaceae bacterium | reverse complement strand
TCCGACCTCCCACAAAAAAAGGTCCGATGCTCGCAACAGCATCGGACCTTGATGAATCAACAGATTCTCTCATTCGACACAAGCAAGCAGGCGATCCAGTCGCTGGAAATTCGACGATTGGGACCACTGACTCCAGGAGTCAGCACTACCATTGTCGAGCGCATTTGCAGCGCGACTGGACGAGTTAACCTGATTGCCTGAATTGAAAAGAAACACGATTGAGCCTGTGATTTCCAAATTTTAAAGAACGTGATTGCTGGTTAGACGCCAATGTAGCCCATTGGTTCACCAACAAAGACAACTTTTTCTGCTCCTGGCTTGAACGTCATTGCTGATCCGCGTGGCAGCCAATAAATTGTCCGCCTCGACAACCCGGACTCATCTCACGCTGCACATGACTTATTCAAACATCCTCCTCGCAGCGACTCCTGTCTTTCTGATCGTTTGCGTCGGTTTTGCAACACGCATTTTTTCTATCCTCAATGATGACTCCGAACGAAGCATCATGCGGTTGATCGTCAATGTGCTGATGCCGTGCTTCATTCTCTCGAAAGTTCCAGGCAACGAGAGCCTGCAGCAAATCAATGTCGTGGTTGCAGCCATCGCCGCAGGTTTTGGGCTAACCGTTATCGGCCTCATCATCGCCAAAAGCGTCGGTCATGGCATGAAGCTCGATCCGGCAGACGGCATCAATACATTTTGTGTCGCGACTGCAATCCAGAATTATGGCTTCATTCCGATTCCGCTAATCGAAGCACTTCTTGGTGACCGCGCCAAGGAAACTCTGGGCGTGCTGTTCGTCCACAACCTGGGACTTGAACTGGCGATGTGGACCATCGCAGTCGTGCTGCTCAGTGGCACCATGAAAGGAGCCGCATGGCGGCTGGTTAACGGACCGACCATCGCAATCATCGTCGGATTATTTCTGAACCTTTCAGGTCTCTACGAAGCAGTTCCAGGCTTCGCAGTCAAAGTAATTTCTGATCTCGGGCAATGCTCAATCCCAATGGGCTTGCTTCTGGCCGGAGCGACGCTGGCTGGCATTGTTCAACGCGAAAAGTGGAACATCGACTTCAAAGTGATTGCCGGATCTGTCGCGGTTCGTTTCCTCGTGATGCCCGTCATCTTCATCCTGGCCGCGTCACTACTTTCGTTTTCTACAGAACTGCGTAACGTCCTGCTTGTTGAAGCAGCGATGCCAGCAGCAATCTTTCCGATCGTGATGGCCAAGCACTTTGGCGGCAAGCCCACAATTGCCGTTCAGGTTTGTGTCGCAACGTCGATCGCGAGCGTGATACTTACGCCATTGATCCTGCTACTGGCGCTTGGCTGGTTCGACATCACCTTTACATAGCAGTTCGAACTGCAACTACTGCCCGATCGCTTCTTTAAACGTCGTCATTCGCTGCTCAGCATCGGGCACATCACCGGCTCGCTGCACTTCCAACTGCAGTCGCACACGTCCTGCTTCCTTGGTCTCGGGATACTTCTTGACCAATGCTTCAGCGAATCGCTGGCGAACGTTCATCGTTTTGTCGGGATTTTTGTACTTGCGATACAAATCAGCTGCCCGCTTCTGACGCGACTCGAACAGCCGATCAATCGCCGCCTGAGCCTGCTCGACGCTCCATTCAACTTTCCCCAACTGGGATCGTTCTTTTGGTTTCTTGCCACCGAGTCTGGCAACAAGCTCGCGAAGCCATCCAACGGACTCCGGCGAAGTTCCAAAGGCAAGATGCCCGCGGTCAATTCCGTGCACCATTTCGATCATCGTCAGACTACTGACACGATCCATGTCGAGCCTGTCAAAGAGCCCCACATATGAATCGTCCTTCAGCTCCAACATCGACAGGAGTATTCTCTGCTGCAACTCACGACCTTGTCCAAGTGCAGTCACCTGTTCTGTTCGATAGTAGCCGTCGATTTCGCGAACGATATCACTCCACTGCTGTCGTGCCTTGTTACCTTTTTCGAAAACCGAATCGACATAACTTTCAAAAAATCCCATCGTCGCTCGATGAAGCAACGATTCAGCACTGATTTGTTCTGTCTTTGAAGACTCGGTCAACATCGGCAACAACCTGTCAACAATGACCTCTCTTCTGGCTTCCCAGCTGTCATCTGCTGATGCAATCAACTGTTCAAGTGCCCGTGAGCGCATTGGACCTCGCAAGTTCGCGATTTGCTTGATGTAATCCTTGATGGTCGTGAACTTGAACGACCCGCCAGACCTGTCCGCGATCGATTTCATTGTCGGGATGGTTTGCTCGACGACCAATGAAGTCGTGTTGATCGGGACAATCAAACCGGCGCTAATGTACTGTTGAATAATCTCGCGGGTCTTTGGGCGATCATCGTTCCGCTCACTTACGAAAGCTCCATCGCTGAGCATGAAGATTGCGTCTGGCTGCATTTCGATCGCGATCTCAAGCGCCAACCGCGGATCGGTCCCCGGTCCCATCGTGACTCCCTCGAGCCATCCCTGGAAGCGAGCAACATTCTGCGTATTGGCAGAAATCATTTCGTATTCCTGCTTGCCATTCTCCTCCACGCTTTTGAGACCGAACATCGGAACCGTGTTGTGAGCAAACATGACGACGAAAAATTCCTGATGCGGCTGCAGACTCTCGATCGCATTGAGCAATTCGGACTTGGCAACGTCGTATCGATTGAACAGTTCGCGGCTGACGAAATTCCCTGAGCCGTATTCCATACTGGTGGATCGATCGACAACAAAAACGAATCGACGTCCGGATGCCTTGGTCCCAAAGAACGTTGCCGATTTGCCGTCGCCTTGCGACCTGCGAGCCGATGGTGCACCACCGCCCAAAGGACCATCGTTCTGAGTCAGGTCCTCGACTTCGAGTGCGTCCTTTTCGGCCTCTTCTTTTTCGAGAGCATCTTCCAGCAACTCGCTGAGCGGTGAATCTTCAATCTCGACATCGTTGAACTCAACTGTATCCATAGCAAGGTCAGCGAGCATGTCTTCATCGGCCGCGGCGGGTGCTTCAGCGACATCGAGAAACAGTGTTGAATCTCCAATTCCGTTGCGAACAACCAACAACGAAAGGAACAGCAACACGCACATGTGTAGCAACAAAGAAACCAGGAAGCTCGAATTTCGCTTGATGCCCTTCCAGGTAAAAAGCTCACGCCAGTGAAATGGTTCGTCTTCGCGTTCCTTGATTTCAATTCGAGATCTACGACGCCGCGCCACGGGAATGGCTTTAGCCGCCTTTGCCTTGCGGGCCTTCAGCTTGGCAGCTTTTAACTTTGCTGCCTTCAATTTGGCCGCTTTCAACTTTGCAGCTTTGAGCTTGGCTGCTTTCAATTTCGCAGCCTTCTCGCTGGTCACGGTCGGCTGCGGCAGAGCCTGCTGAAGGTCCGAACCGAGTACTTCATTGAGCGCATCATCCAGATCGTCTTCCAGTGACGTATCGAGTTCCGCAACGATCTCCACCTCATCGGCTGAGCCGGGAATTGCCGATGGAGGATACACCTCAACCTCAGGCATCTCTGAAAGGCTGGGCACGGAAACCTGATCTGTGTCGATCGAGGAAAAGAATTCGTTGGCGACTGCGAGTTTTTCTTCGCTTTGAAGGGCAGCTTCCAAGTCGGCGGGCAGAACCGATGGAAGCCTGGCTTCACCGATATCCTCTCGCGTCGAATTCCCCGACTGCGTCATGCCAACTCTCCTGATCTGTTCCTGCCCGACCCTATAATAACCCACACGATGAAATTGCTCAAATTCGTCCAGGTTTTGGCAGATATAGACGTGAGATTACAAACAAGACAGCCAGTCATAGCAATTGCTCGCTCAGAATGTCAATTCGCTCATCGCGGCCCATCAAAATGGCGATAAACTCCGAGTGTTAGACGTACTTTATCTATTGACACTACTGAGCAATTCAATAGATTTAGCGATTCTCTTCAGTGCCGCCTTGGCGTGTGCTTGGGAGAGGTGCATAAAAACACCGCTGATTTCGTCGTTTGGAACGATTCAGCACCCATGAACTCATATCTACTAGCAAAAAGACAGCTTTAAGATGCCAACCATCAACCAGCTTGTTCGCAAGCGACGAAAAGCAAAACGCAAGTTCACAAAGTCTCCGGTTCTGGAAAAGTGCCCGCAGAAACAGGGTGTTTGCCTTCAGGTCCGTACGATGACGCCGAAAAAGCCGAACTCGGCTCTGCGGAAGATCACGCGTGTGCGCCTTTCAAACGGCAAAGAAGTCACGGTTTACATCCCCGGCGAAGGCCACAATCTTCAGGAACACTCCATTGTGCTTGTTCGTGGCGGTCGAGTCCGTGACCTTCCTGGTGTTCGTTACCAGGTCGTCCGTGGTGCCCAGGATACCCTTGGCGTCGACAAGCGTAAGCAATCCCGAAGTCGCTACGGTGCCAAGAAGGCCTAACAGGGTCTAACCGTCTGACTTCGACTCCTTTTCTATCAATCCATAAAACAAGATAACAAACGCGATACCATGGGAAGAATCACTTCAAGCCGCACGCAAATGAAGCCGGATCCAAAGTTCGATTCGATGCTGGCCAGCAAGTTCATCAACTGCCTTATGTGGGACGGCAAGAAAACTGTCGCTCAAAAGGTTTTCTATGATGCGTTGGATGAAATCAAAAAGCGGATTCCCGACCAGGAGCCAATCGAAGTCTTCACGCAGGCTGTCGAAAACGTCAAACCATTCATCGAAGTTCGCTCCAAGCGTGTCGGTGGTGCTTCGTATCAGGTTCCAATGCAGGTTAATCGTAACCGTCAGCAGTCGCTCGCGATTCGCTGGTTGCTGTTGGCGATTCGTGAAAAGAAAGGTCGCCCGACTCACTTGCGTCTGGCAGACGAACTTGTCGCTGCGTTCAACCGCGAAGGCGTTGCAATGACTCGCCGCGAAAACACCCACCGCATGGCCGAAGCGAACAAAGCGTTTGCTCACTTTGCGTGGTAAACGAACCAAACCGCAAACCGCTTTGTCTCAGGCATGGCGGTTTTTTTATGCGCATCCTCACCGAAGGCACATTACCAATACGGATTGCCTATACTGGACGACAACATCATTTTGCTATCAATCCATATCACTGAAGGGTGAGCCATGAATCTGCTTGCGAGGAAACGCGGCATCTTTTGGATCGTTTATCTGTTCTTCAAAGGAATCAGTCGCGGTGAACCAATTTACATTGGAATTGCCATCGCCCTGGTCCTGGGGATCATCGGTTACGTCATGTATCAGGCACGTGCCAAATCCAATGCGTCCGATGTCGCCGACTATGCCCAGGAATTCCAACAGGAAAACAACGACCCCAACCAAACTCAGTAACAACTGACACGACAATCATTTCAGCCTGCGTTCGAACACGATACTGCTGAGTTCGAACACGGGCTGGATTGTTTTTGACACCACAGCAATTCATATCACGTAATACTACGTCTCGACAAACATGGCCCGGAAACTTCAAAACCTGAGAAACATTGGCATCATCGCGCACATCGATGCCGGCAAGACGACGGTCACTGAGCGGATGTTGTTTCTTTCCGGAGCCAAACATCGTGTCGGCAAAGTTGACAGTGGCAACACGACTACCGATGACGATCCCGAAGAACAGAATCGCGGCATTACGATTTACTCTGCCTGCGTGACGTTCGACTGGAAAGACATTCACGTCAACCTGCTGGATACACCCGGCCACGTGGATTTCACCGCAGAAGTCGAACGTAGCTTGCGAGTCCTCGATGGAGCAGTGGTCGTTTTCAGTGCTCGCGAAGGCGTGGAAGCTCAAAGCGAAACCGTTTGGCGTCAGGCTGATCGCTACAACGTTCCACGGTTCGCGTTCATCAACAAACTTGATCGCGAAGGTGCCGACTTTCAACGCGTGCTTGGTGAAATCAAAAGCCGACTGGGCGCGACGCCCGTTCCGATTCAGATGCCAGTCGGACAGGGTCCTGCGCATGTTAACGACCCCTTTCGCGGAACGATCGACCTGATCAAGATGCGAATGTCGACTTTCACCGACGAAGGCAAAACGGTCAAGGAAGCTCCGATCCCGGAAGAACTACTCGACGATGCCCAGTTGGCACGCGAAGAAATGCTCGAAGCGATCTATGACATTAGCGATGAAGTTGCCGAACTGGCCATGGGCGGTGAAGACATCCCGAACGAGTTGATTCGCAAAGCCCTTCGCGAGGCAACACTGGCACGAAAGATCCAGCCAGTTGTTTGCGGTTCGGCGCTGCACGGAATCGGCGTTCAGGGAGTGCTCGACAGCGTAAAATACTATCTCCCCAATCCGCTCGACCGACCTCCCGTCGAAGGCACCAACCCGCGTAAGCCAGACAAGACTGAACTCAGAAAACCAGACCCCAAAGAACCGTTGTCGGCGCTGGTATTCAAAATTTTGCCAGCCAAGACTGGAGATCTCTACTGGATTCGAATTTATTCGGGCGAGCTAAAAGGCAACGCGCGTGTCTACTGTCCGGGCAAAGACAAAAAAGAAAACGTGGCTCAGCTTTGGCAAATCCACGCCACGCGAAAGGAACGCGACGGGCAACTTGATTCGATAGGCCCAGGCGAAATCGTCGGCGTCATTGGACCACGCTTTGCCGTCACTGGTGACACGCTCTGTGACCAGAAAGCACCGATTCTCCTGGAAGCAATTGACTTCCCTGAAACGGTTATCGAAATGGCGATCGAGCCGGATTCGACCGCCGAACGCGACAAACTTTCTGACATCCTCGAGCTGCTAAAACGACAGGACCCAACGTTTCGCGCCACTGAAAATGCGGACACTGGCCAAACGCTGATCGCTGGCATGGGTGAGCTTCATCTGGAAGTGATCAAGAATCGTCTGCTACGCGATTTCAACCTGAAAGTAAAAGTTCACAAACCGCGAGTCTCCTATCGCGAATCGATTCGCAGTGAAAAAACGGTCACCAGAGAGTGCAGTCGTCTTCACGATGGCCAACAGATCTTTGGGAAAGTCACGCTCAAGATGGAACCGGACGAGAAAGTCGAAGCGGGTGTGAAAGTACTCAATCGCCTGCCGGTCGATTCGATGCCACCGGAGTTCGTACAAACCGTCAAAGATGAAATTCAGGCTCGCGGAGAAGGCGGCGGTAGCATTGGAAGCTTCCCGCTGGCAAAAATTCGGGTCACCCTTACCGGTGCCGAAGCCAATGAGTTTTCGACGCCGATGGCTTTCGCGATCGCGGCTGGCGAAGCATTTGAAGAAGCCCTCCGAAACGCGGATCCAATCCTGCTTGAACCCATCATGAAAGTCTCAATCACAACGCCTGAAGAGTACTACGGCGATTTCGTTGGCGACCTTGCGATGCGTCGCGCTCAAATCGTCAGCACCGACACGCACCTTGCGATTACACAAATCGTGTCACATGCCCCACTGGCTGAACTGCTGAGCTATTCCGGAGTAATGAGAAGCCTCAGTCAGGGCAGGGCAGGGTGCTCCATGGAGCCGTTGGACTACGAGGAAGCTCCTGACGAAATCGCCAGGAAATTCATGATGTAGCTGCGGATCGGTTGGTGGCCCGACCGACCCCACCAATAAAACGAGCCTGCTGAAGAATAAATCTTCAACAGGCTCGTTATCAATGATGGATCAATTGTAGTTACACGACTTCGAGAAGATCGACACGGAACAACAGTGTCGAATTGCCAGGGACTCCCGGAATACCAAATTCCCCATAGCCGAGGCTGGCTGGAAGTGCCAACTCGATTGTGCCGCCTTCACTCACGAGTTGAAGTCCTTCGGTCCAGCCAGCAATAACGCGGTCGAGGGCGAACGAGATGTTGTCTCTCGAATCAAATTCAACTCCATCGATGAACGTTCCGACGTAGTTGACGCGCACCGTGTCAGCTGCGGTCGGCGAATCCCCCGTGCCTGAGATAACCGTACGATACTGCAATCCGGTTGACGTTTCCTGCCATCCGGGATTGTTAATATTTTGATCAAGAAATCGTGTCTGCAGGTTTTGGCGAATAATTTCGGTATTGGCCAGACTGTCTTCGGAACCGACCGTGATTGCGTCACCTGGATGAGCGACAATGAAATCAACATCCGTATCGTCGCCGGATTCTACGGTATCAAATCCGAAGTTGTTGCCGTTGGACGCAGCCGTGCCAGAGATGATGGTGTCAGCGCCAGTTCCACCGCGCAGAATGTCGTTCCCCAGAAAGCCAACCAGGCGATCGTTGCCTGCATCACCATCGATGGTGTCGTTGCCCGTACCACCGAGAATGGAGTCGTCATCTTCGCCACCGGAAATGGTGTCCGCACCATCCTGGCCCAGAATTCGATCAAGACCCAACTCACCCTGGAGAACGTCGTCTCCGTCACCGCCATAAATAAAGTCACGCCCGGAACCACCAAAGATCTCATCAACACCTTCATGCCCAAACGCAATATCGTTTTCTGCTCCAGTGCGAATAACGTCGTCGCCTTCGTGTCCCGCTACGTAGTCTTCTCCGGATCCAGAACTAATCGTGTCCGCACCCGGGCCGCCAAAGAACCGATCCTCTCCGGTTGAATCCAATTCGTTGATCACATCATCGCCCTGGCCACCAGCAACGAAATCGTTTCCGTTGCCGGGAAAGATAAAATCGTCTCCGTTGGCTCCAATCACAACATCATCACCGCCGCCGCTGGTAATAACATCGTCACCGGCAAACCCAACAACGCGAGCTGGAATGTCCGTGTTGTTGGTGAACAAATCATCGCCGAATGTTCCGCGATAGCTAATCCGCCCCACTAACGCCGCGTCGAACCGTCGCTCCTCTGCGTTGGCTTCGGTAACGACCAGCTCGTTAGTACTCGCGTCGATCGAAAAACTCATTTCGCTTGCAAACGGAGCGCCCTCGACCTCTGTCTCACAAGCGACGATCTGCAATGTGGAAGTCGCCGGATCCAGGAAGAAAGCAGAATTGCCGGCCAACATTTTGCGTTGCTCCAACGCTCCGTAAGACAATTTCTTTCGGTTTTTTCTATTGCGTGCCATCGTAGGATTTACCTGAGTCGAAATGAGTGCGTCATCCGCGTCTTCTTCGATATCGGAAGGGTCAATCAACCCGATTCACGATATTCCCGATAAACGTTAAACTTTACCAATGGAAAAACTGATAGCTGTATTGGATACGGCGATCGGGTACCATGGACGATCCTCGTTTTCAAATTACGGACATTCGAATAAAGCAGGTTCTCGACCCGCTATTTTAGCTAGCAGCACCGCCTTACCGTTCCCTTCCACCGACACGACGGCCGCATGATGACGCTTCTCAACAAAAACAAACACCGCGCCTTTACTCTCGTTGAACTCCTGGTTGTGATCGCAATCATTGGAATCCTGATTGCGATGCTACTTCCGGCAGTACAGTCAGTTCGTGAAGCTGCACGTCGCATTCAATGTGCCAACAACGTCAAACAACAAACGTTGGCAATGTTGAACTACGAAAGCGCCCATCAACACTTCCCTTCGGGATTCACATTCCCTGGCAGAGCAATGTGGTCCGCCTTCATGCTTCCGTTTATTGAGCAGCAAAACCTGTTCAGATCTTTGGATCTCAACGGCCCGTGGGTTGCAACTAGCGGAGCGCCGCTCGCAAACCTCGAAGCCCAGAATGTGTTTCTGGACTTCATGCGATGCCCTTCTGCAAACATCCCGGAATCGCAGTTCGATGGTCTCACCGGTGTTAACCGAGTTCCCAGTTGTTATCTCGGATGTAGTTCAGGTTTGCTCGCAGTCGAAGCTGGTGAATTCCCATGGGCTGGAATGGATGGCCTCAACGGGATCCCCGAATCAGATGGGGTGTTCTTTGCCAACAGCAGCGTTTCGATGGCGCAAATCACAGACGGAACTTCATCGACGGTTTTGCTGGGAGAAACGGTTCCTGATCAGAATCGTTTTGGCGTAGACCGTTCGGGCAGCCTTCAAAAAGCAGATCACTGGTACATCGGATCAGGTGAACTCTCCGATATCGCAGCAGTAGGATCCCGGATTTCAAGCGAAAGCTCGGAATGCCTTGGCTCCACAGCTTGTCCAATTAACGCGCTGTGGATGGGAGACGAAGTGCCCTTTGACGAGAAAGAACTCTCTTTCGGCAGTCGCCACACTCAGGGAGTCAACATGGGTTTCGCCGACGGTCACGTTCAGTTCATCAACGAGTCAATCGAGGCGACCATTTGGTCGGCGATTGGATCCCGCAGTGGGCGCGAAGTCGTTTCGACGGTGAATTAATCGATGTCGACGGCGACATGAGCCAGTCTGCGATCCGTTTGTTCACCCGCTACGCGGCGCGGCTGGTGATATCCGCATTGAGCTTGTTGTAAAGCGTCTTCAAACTGATACCGAGCTGACGCGCGGCGGCTGTCTTGTTGCCCTCGTGCTGATCAAGTGTCGCGTAGATCGTTTCCATCTCAATCTCACGAAGCGACTTGCCAGCCAGAGCATCACTCGATGCAGCGACACGCAAATTCGAAAGCGCAGGAAGATCTTCGCTCAAAATCGGTAGCGAATCGTTGATGATCGCAGCCCTTTCAATCACGTTGGCCAGTTCGCGAATGTTGCCACCCCACGAATGGTTCTTGAGTTGTTTGATCGCCTGCGGATCAAACGGCTCTGGAATTCGAGCGGCCTCTGGTCGATGGCGAACAAGCAAGTGCCTGGCCAATTCCGGAATGTCATCCAGTCGATCGCGCAGAGAAGGAAGTTTGACTTCAAACGTATTGATGCGGTACATCAGGTCTTCACGAAACTCGCCGTCGGCAACCATTTTGGGAAGATCACGATGCGTCGCGCAAACAATGCGCACATCGACAGAAAACGGTTCGCTCTCGCCAACGCGTTTCACTTCGCCACTTTCGAGAACCCGTAACAGGGAAGCCTGAGTCTGTTTTGGCAATTCACCAATTTCGTCCAGAAACAACGTGCCACCGTCGGCAACTTCAAACAACCCCTGTCGATGCTCGGAGGCACCTGTGTAGGCACCTTTGCAGTGACCAAAGAGTTCACTTTCGATCAGGTTGTCCGGAAGTGCCCCACAGTTGATCGCGACGAATGGTTTTTCAGCACGCAGACTGTTTTCGTGAACGCTTCTGGCAGCAAGTTCCTTACCTGTTCCCGTTTCGCCCTGAATCAGAACCGTTGAATCCGTAGGCGCAACTTTCGCGATCAACGCCTTGAGCCGCTGCATCGATCGATGCTCACCGATCATTTTCGAACTGCCTTCGGCACGATCAAGACGTCGCTGGAGTGCCAGGATTTGTCGCTTGAGATCGCGCTGCGCGGCAACACGCTGAAACAGTGCTTTCAGTTCAACCAGCTTGCAGGGTTTTTGCAGATAGTCGAACGCACCCAGGCGAAGCGCGGAGACGGCTGTCTCGGTTGAGCCCTTGCCGGTCAGCACGATGGCTTCGGTTTCGGCAGCGATCTGTTTGCATTTCTCGATCACTTCGATGCCATGCATTCCGGGCATGTCGAGATCGACCAGCAGGCAATCGTAGATTCCATTTTCAAGCGCAGCGACGGCTTCGAAGCCATCACCACAGACGGTGACTTCGTGGCCCATCCGCGGCAGTTCGGCAGCGATCAGTTCCTGCAAATGGATCTCATCGTCAGCGAACAGGATTCGCAGCGGTCGTGTGGCAGACTTCCCGGTTGTTTTTTTACTAGGCGGCATAACGAGTTACTTTCTGCTGTTGATTTACCAGCGGCAACGTGATCGTAAACGTCGAACCTGTGCCAGGTCCGTCACTTTCGGCCAAAATTTTGCCCTGATGGTCTTCCACAATCTGATAGGAAATGGAGAGGCCCAAACCGGTTCCCTGTCCGTCACGGCGACGGGTAAAAAACGGTTCGAAAAGGTGTTGTTTTACGTCTTCGGTTAGCCCGCATCCGTTGTCGACAACGCGAAGCACTGCCTGGTTGTTTTCCGAAAGAACCGATATCGAAACGGTGCCTCCGGACTCGACACTGCCCAGTGCGTTGGTGATCAGATTCAGTGCAACCTGTTTGATTTCCTGAGCGTTGACAGTCGCTACAACCGACGGATCGGTATCGAGATGAATGTTTCGATCTCGATAGCGGCTAAGCGGTTTAACGATATCGACCACAGAGGAGATGATCTCGGAAAGGTTCGATGGGACTTTTTGAACATCGCCCATCCGTGAGAAGTCGAGCAAGCCCGAAGTGATTTCCTTGCAGCGAAACGCTTCTTCCTGAATACGTGCGAGATACTTTTTCATCTCGTCGATATCGGACTTGAGCGATTCAGCATCGGCTTCTTCGTCAGGATTGAGAATTTCGTGCAGTCGCATTTCAAGTGATTCCGCTGACCACGCAATCGATGCCAGTGGGTTGTTGATTTCGTGAGCCACACCAGCAGCCAGGAATCCGACGCTGGCCATTTTTTCACTGCGCACGACTTCTTTGGTGCGAAGTTGAACCTGCTTGTTGAGGCCGGCTTTGATTTCCTGAAAGTTGTTCGTCATCGCGTTTAGTGCATTGCCAAGCTCCGCAACTTCATCGTCGGAATCAAGCTGAATCCGAAAGTCATAGTTTCCAGCAGCAACGTGGCGCGAGCCCTCAATGAGTTTGTCCATCGGTAGCAATAAGCCACTTCGAAAGCGGGTGGCCAACACCACAATCATGCCAAATGCGGCAATCGAGAACAGAACGCTTAGCGTGATCCATGTGCGGTATTCAGCTTTTGCTTTTTCAGCAAAAATGTGTGTTCGCTGTTGCATGAAGACCGGCAATTGGGCGGTGTGAAACTGAAGTTCTTCCAGCTTTTCCTCCATGCCGTCGAGCATCGGAAACGGCATTTTCAGTTTTGGCGACAGGTGTTCCTCGTCAGCGAGACCACGAATCTCATTGAGAGAATTCTGGAACTTGGCCGCAAATTCAAGTTCAAGCGACTTGTCAGCAAATCGCGGATCCTTGATCTCGGTGTTCTCCAACTGATCCTGATATCGCTCAAGCGACTGTTGTAGCTCGTCCAGTTTTCGATGAAGTTTATTGACATAGATTTCGCTGTCGACCGTATAGAATCCCAACAGCGAAGTATCCGGGCTCTCATCCGGGCTCTCCAGTTTCCAGACAAAAGAACGCAATTCGGATACTTTGACACTGAGGTCGGCGGCAAGCGGAAGTTCAACCGAACGGGCGCGGATATTTTTTGTGAGTTTCCGAAACTTCATCACGCCTTGAAGACTGGCAGCCGACAGGATCAACACGATCACTGAAAGCACACCGACCCCAAAGTAAACTTGTGACCGAATGGTTCGAAAATTGAGCAACACCGACCTCCTTGTCGACGAAATTTGTCCGTTGCCGGATACGTGAGAATTCAAAACCAGTTCAGATAATTACCTGGAACCGGAGAATTTGGAGCCGTTCGTGAAATAATTACACGGTTCACCAAGGCCTCGCAAGGTTAGTTGTGCCAGCGTCGGCGGCCCAATGCGGCTTATTTTGTAGAAAGCCGTTTAGCAGTCAAAAAACCGAGCGGTCCAAACCCACCTATTAGAAGCACATGGCGATTTTCACCGGAAAAAAATCGCCTGGCGATGCTGGCTACCTGCTCGGACGTCAACTCAAGGGTCGCCTTTCTCAGATCATGGGGAGTTATCAGCGTAGAATCGGAGTTATTCCAGTTCAATAACGTCTCAACCAATCTCAGCTTGTCCTCCTCAATGAGTTCAATTCGCTGAATAGTGGCCTGGATGT
>CAYUNP010000105.1:4256-17947 GCA_964446085.1 uncultured Pirellulaceae bacterium | reverse complement strand
GCAAAGGTTGTGCTCACAGTCTTCGCAGCTACGGTTGCCGCGTGATCGTAACTGAAATCGATCCAATCAATGCTCTTCAGGCAGCGATGGAAGGCTACGAAGTCACAACAATGGAAGAGGCTTCCAAAGAAGGTAACCTCTACGTTACGACAACAGGCAACAAGGACATTATCCTGGGTGAGCACATCACCAACATGCCTAACGATGCGATCCTCTGTAACATCGGCCACTTCGACACCGAAATCGATGTTGCCTGGCTCGAGTCACAAGTCGAAGCGGGCAAGGTTACGAAGTCGGAAATCAAGCCTGCCGATATCGGTGCAGTCGAGCGTTACACGTTTACTGATTCTGGTCGCAGCGTCATCATCCTGGCAAAAGGTCGTTTGGTGAATCTTGGCTGTGCCACAGGCCACCCAAGCTTCGTGATGAGTACTTCGTTCACGAATCAGGTTCTGGCTCAATTGGAGCTTTGGGAGAATCGTGACAACGACAAGTACGAAGTCAAAGTCTACATGTTGCCAAAGCGTCTCGACGAAGAAGTGGCACGTTTGCACCTCGACAAGATCGGCGTCAAGCTGACAACGTTGACGCAGGAGCAAGCGGACTACATCGGCGTTCCTGTCGAAGGTCCATACAAAGCGGATCACTACCGCTACTAGAATTTGGCATGGCTGGATTATTCCGCCAGAGCGCCACTTAAACAAACAAAGCCGCTGGTTTCATACCAGCGGCTTTTTTGTTTGAGGGTCCTGTCTTCTCTGTTGTTACAGAGATTCCTGACTGAGCGTCGTCTGTCCGGTGAAAGAACTGTTGGCACCGAAGAGCCCGGTTACGGTTGCGGTATAGGGAACGTTGACGGTAACGCGAACCTGCAGTGCGTCATCAATCGTCACATCCTGTTCAACGTTGACCGTGAATTCGTCAACTCCTACAGAGCTCAACACGAAACCAACCTGATTTGTGATCTCTGCTTCTGTCGCGCCAGGAATGATTCCCGCACGAGCACCTTCGTAGGCTGATGCCTGAGTTGCATGTTTGACCATGCTGGCCAGAGAGATTTCGTAGAACGCAAAGAGTGTTGCAAGCAGAAGGGGTAAGACAATTGCAAACTCGGTCGCTACCGCACCAAAGCGGTTTCTTTTATTTGCTGACTTGTTTCGTTTATTCATGATGGATATTTTCTCTGCACTACTCGGGAAATAGGACGGAAGGACCGAAAACTGGCTTCGACTATTCTTTTACCATCACTGCTCTGGCGATCACGTCACGGCCGGCGAAAGGACCGAAAGGGAAAAGACTGTTGTCGTCTCCCGGTGCTGAAACCGTGACTTCAACGATCTCTCCGCGAGGCAGGTCTTCAAGATTGCCAGGAGTAACTGTGATTGTCACATTATCAAGTTCGCGACCTTCAATCACAGCTCTCGCTGCAGCTTCTGCTCGAATCGCCGAGCCCTCGACTTTGACGCCCGACTTAACGGCTTCAAAAGCAGCCTGGACCAGAGTTTGCCGCAGGAACAGCATGCTCGCTGCCTGGATTCCACCGAGTACAATCAGAACAATCAACGGCAGACAAACTGCAAACTCCACAACCGCGGCTCCACGTCTGAGACTGCGGCGAGTTTGGTTTTTTCTGTAGTGAGGCATCATAGGGCGGTTCAACGAGAAAGGCGTTCGGTAGGGCAATACAACTCTCAACCACTAGGCTCTGGACGTGACGCCAGATTCCTTGAGTTGTTTCTTCAATCGCTCAATTTCCGATGCCTGATTTTCAACCAGTTCGGCAACCACGTTGTACTCATCAGCCATCTCTGACCAAAAGTCATTGCCACGAAACGAAAGTTCTTCCGTGTTTTGTTCCTGTCCCAGGTGACGCAGGTACTTTCGAAGTCGACCCACAGGACCGACAAAGCGATTACTGAATCGAATGGTATCCAGCAGAAATGCCGGGAAGATGCAGACCAGAATCAGGCCGACCAGCGTGAACTCACTGGCTTCCTGCATCACTCGGGTCGCCAATGGATCGCCTTGAGGACCGCCCAACATTGCCTGAAGCAGAACGATGGCAAGGCCCGCAACGATGAAGTACAGGAACCAGTGAAGCACAATCCGCTTCAGCAGTGCACCCTGAACTTGTGAGTCGATGTAGTTTTGTTTTCTCGCGTGTTTCATTTTACGCTCGTCGTAATCGTGAACTTTAGGGAAAATGGTTCAAAGGCGATAGCGCTCTGCATCGCATTTAAAAATACAACCTGAATGGATGCAATGCCTTCAAAAGTGCATCTTTTACTGACGAGAAAACCTTACCTGCGGTGCATGTTCGATGTTATCGTTTGAATCGCTACCAGCGGAGGTGCCTCAATCCCGGTCGTGTTGCGAAATCGCATCATTGAATACGATTTGATTGTTTTGGTTCGGATGATCCAGGGATTACTTTGTTGCGTTTGAAATTGGCTGTGCAAGTCGTGACGACCGATCGTTGCGGTGTCGAGCAGCACATGTCAAAAACCGATGTTCTATCTACGCGATCGTCTTCACCTCTTTTGTCGAGTTAGTCCATGAGTTTGAAATTTGGCATCTATCTTGTCGAGCAACGAATTGTTAGCCCAGAGCAGTTTTGTGGGCTTGTAAAGATTCAACAGGAGTCGATTCGGACACTCGCTTCACTGGCCATTGCGAACAATTTCCTGACGATGAAACAAGTCAGTCGTCTACTCGATTCGATCGGCGATGAGGACAGAAGATTCATTGAAGTTGCCACTGAGAAGGGAATGTTGGAGCCAGCCGATGCCAGGCATCTTGTTCGTTTGCAGGAGCAGAGCGGCGAATCGATCCGCAGTCTTGCTGTTGAGTGCGGATTGCTTTCAGAGCGCCAATGCGAAGTTCTGTTTAATCATTTCCAACGGTACCGGTCGCGAACGATTCAGCAGAAGAAACGACCATCGGTGTCAAAACCCGCCGCTGCGAAGCCAGCCGCGGCAGCAACCCCAAGCAGACCAGTTCATCAACCCAAGATGACTCCGTCGCCAAAATTCAAAAAACATCCGATCATCACGGTCTCAGAAACACAGCACTAATCGGTGTTTTGAACGATTTTTGCGGAACAAAACTGTATCCACTGCGTTCTTAAACTGGTTAACAAATTGTCGCCAGTTTGAGGGACGTTCGTATGCAATTTCGCAGTGGTTACTTCATTCTGAGCCTGATTCTCTTCATTTCAGCACTGCTTCTGTTTGCCAGCACGGCGACGAATCAAAACGGCTCCAACGACCTGCTTAATCTGTGCCAGCAGCCTCAGAATGGCGATTCAGCGTCAACGCCCCGGAATGAAGTCAAACAACAATTGGCGTTGGACTATAAAACGCATGTTGCTGAACTTCGAAAGTCAGTCTCGGACGATTTTACGATCATTGTCGAGAAACCATTTGTGGTCATCGGTGATCAATCTCCTGCGTTAGTGAAACGGTGGTCTGAAGGCACCATTCGATGGGCCGTGAAACAGATCAAGGAGTCGTACTTTAAAAATGAACCGGATCACATCATCAACATCTGGCTCTTCAAAGACAAAGCCAGCTATGAGAAGAACACCAAAGCGCTCTTCGGAAGCGTCCCCACGACTCCGTACGGATATTACTCTCCGTCAGACAAGGCGTTGGTGATGAACATTAGCACCGGCGGTGGAACGCTGGTTCATGAAATTGTTCACCCTTTCATGGCCGCAAACTTTGCGGCATGCCCTTCGTGGTTCAACGAGGGCCTGGCGTCACTTTACGAACAAAGTTCAGAACGAAATGGCAAGATCGTGGGTCTGACCAATTGGCGACTGCGTGGATTACAACTCGCGATCAAAGATGACCTGCTCGGGTCGTTCGAACGCATGATGTCGACCGATGATCGAGGCTTCTACGAGGGTGACTCCACGAATTATGCCCAAGCCAGATATCTCTGCTACTGGCTCCAGGAAAGTGGAGTGCTACGCGATTACTACCGCAGCTTTGCGGCCAACGCAGCAACAGATCCTACCGGAATCAAAACGCTGAAAAAGATCTTGCAGCGGGATGATTTGGAGAAGTTTCAGACGGAGTGGGAAAACTACGTTTTGCGTCTTCGATTTCGATAGTGGAGCGGCGGCGTTTCATGCAACTCTCATAGCCGACGCCTCAGCGAGAGGTGGATCCCTCGCTCACGCTTCGGGTTATGATCTGCGACTCGAGCTATGATCATTGCGACTCGGGTTATGATCCCTTGCTCACGCGTCGGGTTATGATCACTCAGACTCCGGCCGGGGCTTTGTTACAATGGCTTGCATTGAGCTGCAGACTAATCGTCGTAGGCTTCTCGATACCGGCGCCGACGTCTTCGGCTGCGAAGCGTCGATTGTTCGCCTTCGACAAACCAGTAGCCGCCAAGAACCTTGTACATGATCAACAGTACAAACGCGCCGCCAGACCCAACAGAAAAACCAAGCAGACTAACCGGCTTCACTGCTTCGGCTCCTGGACCTTGAGTCCATTGCAAGAATGCACATCCAATCAGCGTTCCTGCGATGCCCATCATCACCGTGGCGATCGTACCGCCAGGATCTCGACCCGGCATGACCGCCTTGGCCGTCAATCCGACAACAACACCAAAGCCGATCCACGTCAGCCCAAGGTTCGCATATTGCGTAAGTTGCTCAATATCCAAGTCCATGGCTTCAATTCCGTAAGTGCGCAGAGATCCCGCTAACTTGTATCAGATTTGCCGACACGGTCTCAATAGAAGTTTTCGCTAAAACGGACGCAGTACGTCCAAATTAGTCGATCACGTCAAGCTTGCGTTTTCTTCTCAGACGCTCACTGACGCGGTGAAGCAGCATCTTTTCATCGGAAGTCAGACTTTCGATGCCACTTTCATGGAGCTTAACCAGCACTTCATCCGCCATTTCGATTTCGCGTTGCTCCAATTGCATTTCATCGCGAATCCTGGCTTCCTGTTTCTCAACCAGCCACTTTGAGTACTCGGGATCATCGTTGTCACCAAACACAAAGAACGACGGTGACTCTGAGTAGGAATCCGCTAGCCCCAAAGCAGTGTGGGCTTCATCCCAGTCCGTCCCGTCCGCATAGGTCTCGACGTAAAATGAGTGCCGTGCAGCAAAGTACAGACCGATTCCACTGACCAACAACACGAACCAAATGGGCTCGACCGGACCATGTTGAAAGTTGCGAAGCAGCCAGGCGAATCCCATCATGGTCAGTGCGACGGCCGTTCCGGTCACTCGAATAGCGGACTCAATCCGATAGTGCGGCACATTCTTGTTAACGTAACCGAAAGCGGTTCTCAGCAGCTCTGCTCCGTCGAACGGGAAGCAGGGAATAAGATTCGCGATCACCAACTGGAAATTGATCCACGTAATGATTTTGATCAGCGAGGTCGCTACATCGCTGGTCGAAAACGCGGGCGGACCAAACGGAAAAATCATTTTCTGAATGGTAATATCAGTGGATTGCAGCAGAAGCGCAGCTCCAAAGAGGAAGATCGCGAAATTCACGAAAGGTCCTGCCAGGATCGCAATCAGTCGCCACGATCGCTGCGTCGGGTACTCGAAAGTCGAGTTTCCGCCCCACGGCATCAACATCACCGAATGCACCGATCCACCGACGTTATGGATTGCGAAAATGTGGGCCAACTCGTGAATTACCAAGCTGCCTATCAGAATCCCAGCCGTCACCAGGGCCGTCGAGAGAATTCCGCCCGGGATGTAGGAGGAATTAAAATCGACGCAAAAGATAACCGCCACGAATAAAATCAACAGAGCATGAACTCTGACGGGAACTCCAACCCACCGTCCGAGACTTAAACTCCAGCTCAATTTGTGATCCATGGGCGACCTGAATCGGGTTTTAGACGCGTTTTTATAGGCTTTACCTCGCGATAGTGTACACGGTTGCCTTGGGCACTTCAATCTAACGCCTCCCGAAAACTGGAAATGCCCGCTTTTCTGGTCGGTTTTAACGGGTTGCGTAGAACTTGCGTGCAGGACAGTCCGTATGAGTGATTCACCCGAAACAGGGCAACTATTTCAACAGCAATGGACTGCTAGCATCACCCCGATAACAATAGCTCAATTCAGGCAAACGATTTGCCTGTTCTTTGGGCTCTGGCGATTTGAGTCGCCGTGTGATCAGGATCTTCAATGGCAGACATTCAGGCATTTCGCGGACTCCGTTTCGACCTATCAAAAGTCGGCTCTCTCTCGGACGTTGTAGCTCCTCCCTACGATGTGATTTCGTCGCAACAACAAGCAGAGTTGTACGCTCGAAATGAGTTCAACATCGTTCGCTTGATTCTTTCAAAAGCGGACGACCTTATCGGTGAAGAAACCGTTTACGATCGCGCCGCGGATCATCTCAAGAACTGGCGTCGTGACAGTATCCTGCGGCCCGATCCAGTCGCTTCCGTTTACGTCTACCATCAGTCATTTGAATTCGAAGGCCAGCAATATCGTCGCCGTGGTTTTCTTTCAAGGATCAAGCTCGAACCCTTTGGAGAAGGCACGGTCTATCCCCATGAGCAAACGCACTCAAAGGCAAAGGAAGATCGCTATCAGTTAATGAAACGCTGCCGAGCAAATCTCAGCCCTATTTTCGGAATCTATCCTGACGCAGAGAATGAAGCTCAGGAAGTTCTCGAGTCCGCGATCGAAGACAGGACTCCGCTGACAGCACTCGATGAACACGGCGTTGAGCACCAGCTATGGCGTGTCACTGATACCGATGCAATTGCCCGAGCAACGACTGTGCTGGGATCCGCTGCGGTGTACATTGCCGACGGACATCACCGCTACGAAACCTCTTGCCGCATTCGTGATGAAGCCAGAGCAGCTGGTGAGACCGGAACAGCTGACTACGCGTTGATGATGTTCATTAGCATGCACGATCCCGGATTGGCCGTGCTACCAACGCACCGCCTGTTCCGAGGTCTCCCAGAGCTGACATCTGCAGAGTTGACCGAACGATTGGCTGCAGCATTTGAAATTGAAGTCGTCGGAAAAGGGGCGACTCTTGGAGGTCAGGTTTGGGATACGATCCGCGTAGAGGATCAGCAGTCGACAATCGGACTCTATTGCCGTGCTGACGACACATGGGTGCTAGCAAGACTGAACCTCGGCGGCATTGAAAAGATGGAATCCATCGCTCCAGACCAAAGCGACTGTTGGCGAGGGCTTGGTGTTTCGTTGCTGCATCGCCTGATTGTGGAAGAACTACTTGGGAAGAACGACTTGCCAGCGCCCAAGTACGTCCATTCGATCCAGGAAGTCTATGACGGGATCGCCAACGGAGATCCTGCTGGACGTGATGCCACTGGCCAGGCAGGAACAGGGAGCCCATTCGAGCTGGTGGCTCTGGTGATGCCCGCTAGCGTCAATGATGTGAAGGAGATATCAGAGCAGGGACTTCGCATGCCAGCCAAGAGCACTTACTTCTATCCCAAGCTACTGAGTGGCTTGGTGATTAACCCGCTGGACGAATAGGTCAACTGTGAGTTCCACGTGGAACGGATGATGTATGAGGACTGTAAACAACCGATTTAACTTTTCCATTGACGGCTGTTCCCCGTGAAACGTACGGACGATTCAGCTCTTACGCGTATCGCAACCATCAAGAGCACAGCAGATTGTCATCGCGCGGCACTTTACAGACCTTCGCCATCTGAATGGCCAGCTGCTTGAATCCAGGGCCAGAAGTCACTGGCGATTCTGGAATCGATAATGGCAAACCAGAATGGATCATGGCTTTTTAACTCCACAGAAATACAGAGGTTCCCAGCAGAACCATTGCTCCCGTTGATTCAGTTTTTGATGCTTTTAAAAATTGCATCGTGTTCGTAGTACCTGCTTTCACCGGAAGCGATCGGCGTGAATTCCCAATAAGGCCGTATTTAGGAACACCTAAACCGCAGATAAAAACTTCCAACCGCGATCACTGACTGGCAGCCAGTGCCACCACCAGGAACTCCCATTTGAGCAAACGAGCGTTTGCGTTATTTTCTGGTCAACGTAACTGCCAAACGAGGCAGATCCAAAACAAAGTGCTAGCGACAGGGACGATCGTGAGCAGGACGCTGTGTATCGCCAATCAAAAAGGTGGAGTCGGTAAAACGACGACTTCTATCAATTTGGCCACCGGTCTTGCCATTGCTGGAAAATCAGTCCTGCTCGTTGATATGGATCCGCAGTGCAACGCCACCTCCGGTATGGGCCAAGCCCCCGTCGAATCGCACCCTCTCATCAACCGTGCACCCATTCGCGACGCAGTGCTAGCAACCTCGGTCAATGGTCTCGACGTTCTCCCGGGTAGTGGATCGTTTCGGGATGCCGATCGGCTGGCCAACGCAGACGGCTCTGCCACGCAAATACTCGTGGAACATCTTGGCCGTGGAGCGATGATTTACGACTACGTACTAATTGACTGCCCACCGTCACTGGGCACTCTGACTCGTGCCGCGCTCTCGGCCTCAAACGAAGTCGTGCTTCCGATCCAGTGCGAGTACTTCGCGATGGAAGGTTTGACACAGATGATTGGCGTCATCAAGGAAGTGATGCTCGAACGCCCAGGTGAACTTACATTTGGCGGCATCGTGCTAACGATGTACGACGAGTCCCTCGAGCTGACGGCCGAGGTCGATGCTGACCTGAGACAATTTTTTGGAGAAGTCGTTTTCGACACCGTGATTCCTCGCGACGTTCTTGTTGCCGAAGCACCCAGCCATGGGCTGAGCGTATTGGACTATGCACCGCGTAGCCGAGGAAGCCGAGCTTACACCGAACTGTGTATGGAGATACTGGAACGTGACTAGAAAGAAACGCCTTGGACGCGGCCTTGAAGCGCTGCTCAACACAACTGAACCGGATCACGACGCAACCCTTGCCGTCCTGGAACCAGGCCCCAGTTTCGTGGACCGAAATCATGACGGTATTCCTGACGGAGCCCAGCCGCAATTTCACGAAACCAACGGTGCGTCCAGGGAACTGACCAGCGACATCGTGCACCTTAGCGTTTACGAAATCGAAGACAATCCGTTCCAACCGCGGCGCGAATTTAGCGAACCGGAAATCGTGTCTCTCTCTGAGAGTCTCAAGGAACACGATTTGATGCAACCGATTCTGGTGCGCGTTGTTGACGAACGTTATCAACTCATTAGTGGTGAACGTCGTTTACGCGCTGCCATAAAAGCAAACTGGCAAACGATTCCGGCAAGAATTCGAAAAGCCGACGACCGCCTGGTTTCAGAATTGGCGATCGTGGAAAATTTACAGCGAAAGGACCTCAACGCAATTGAAAAGGCGCTTTCCTTTCGACGCTATATCGATGAACATCGGTGCACTCAGGAAGACCTTGCTCAGCGATTGAAAATCGATCGATCAACGATTGCCAACCTGATGCGATTGCTGGAGCTTCCTGCCAAAATTCAAACCTCAGTTCAGACTGGCCGAATCTCTGCAGGCCATGCTCGAGCCCTGTTGCCGCTGGGCGAATCCCAGCTACAGCAGTCCTGGTGTGAACGGATCGAGCGTGAAGGGCTCAGCGTTCGAGCGATCGAAAAACTGGTCAGCGACAGAATTGCCGACGAGCAAACCCATGGGCGAGGCAACGCCGAACGAGCTAGACAAAACCGGGACCGCCAGATTGAGGCGCTGCAGCAGGAGCTTCGCATGGCATTGGGGACTCGAGTCAAAATCAAATCGGGTGCGAAAAACCGTGGTCAAATCATGATTTCGTTCAGCGGCAACGAGGAATTTGAGCGTCTGCGCGAACTTTTGCTCGTCGGGGGCCGTCCTCGTTAGCGTGGCGAACAATCCCCGGAAAATACCTTGATTTTCCCGTGGAATAAACGTCTTGCGGCTATCGCGGGACGGCATTATCATTTGGCCTCTGACGAGAAATCGTCAAGCTAAAAAAGCTCGGGGTGTAGCGCAGTCTGGCTAGCGCACCTGGTTTGGGACCAGGGGGTCGAAGGTTCGAATCCTTTCACCCCGACTTTTTTTCTTTCATATTATTTGCTCCCACTGGTGGAGAGAAACTCCACACCAATCTCCTCACGGATGTTGCCGGAAGATCAGGATGGAATCGCCACTCTTTTACGAAGAGATTGCTGTCGGTCAAAGCTGGACCAGTCCACGTCGCACCGTCACGGAGGCCGATGTCGTTAATTTTGCAACGATGACCGGTGACTTCAATCCGCTGCATGTTGACTACGACTACGCGGCCAAGACACCCTATCGCCAGCCGATTGCACATGGGCTGTTGGGACTTTCGTGGGTTGCCGGACTGGGCAGTTACTTTCCGAACGTAAACACCGTTGCCTTCACCGCCGTTCGCAACTGGGAGTTCGTACGACCACTGTTCTTTGGTGACACGGTCTTCGTCGAAACCAGTTGCCTTGAAAAAACTCCCGCCGGCCGTCGCAACGGAAAAGTAATCTGGCAACGGCAACTCGTGAATCAATCCCAGCAAGTTGTTCAGCAAGGCAGCTTCGAGACGCTGGTCGCGATGAAACAGGTCGTCCGCAAACCAAAGTTTGAGGACAATTTACCAAGCTCAGGATTCGCTAGCGGACATCCTGGTACTTTCGATCACGAGAATCTTGAGCAATAGCGATTGAATCGCGGTACGCCGGATAATCGTCAAAGTTTCCTCAAGTGGAACAATTGTGACGGACGATAAGTCCAAATGATGGTGTCATTGTACCAATTCAGTGCGCCCAAATTCTATTGTTTTGCAAGAAGATTCCATGAGCGGAATTCCTCAAACCAAAATCCTGTCGAAGCTAAGTCGACGACGAACATGGAAGTCTTTCCTGATCGTGGGATCAGCAACCTTCTTTTGTCTTAGCTTGATGTGGCCGCTGACGACAAAGTCGTGGCGTAGCGAAAGCGAAATTTCCCTGATGTTGACCAAGCGTCTCAACGCTGGAGGCGAATTCAAAGCGCTTCTTGACGAGGTCGTAAAGCGTCATACGTCGATTGATTCGATCACTCGAACGCTGGACCAGAATGGAATGGGCGTTCAAGCGGAACAGATCACGACAGAGCAAATTGCCAGAAAAGTCCGACAACGACTGAAAGTGGTTTTGGTCGACAAGAGCGTTAACCCTGATCAACTGAAAGTTAGGGTCGGTCTCGAAGGTGAGGCTACCGAAAAAGAGAATTACTTCGTCAACATGTTGGCAACGACGATTGCCAGGGATTTTATGACGTCGCCTTTGGCTGGAATCATTCCAGCCGAACCGCTCCCATCGTCAGATCTCGAATCGCTGCGACGTCGCCATGTTGAGATTGAGGATCGAGCCAACGAACTTTTGGCGCAGATTCAGTCGAATTTGCAGGGCGCGGCCAACGAAATGGCACACGCAACGCCAGGATCACTGGAACTGGAAATGCCAACTTCGGGTAACCAGGGCGAACTTCAGGCACGGCTCGCTGAAATGCAAGCACAGCGTCAACGAATCGCCGATTCTGCTGGCGATTCAATTTTGGAACTTTCTGCAATCGATCAGCAAATAGACGATTTGCAACTGGAGATTGCAGATGCGGACCAGTCCACCAGTCCCTTTCACATGGCCAGCCACACACTCAATCGAGTGGCCGCTGGAGAAAGCCTGACAACATCGATTCGATCATTGCATGACGCCATCGGAGACCTGGCAAACATCGCTGCTGAAGCTTGCTCTGCCGCTGAGACAGCATCGCAATTGCAACCTGCATTCACAATCGAAAGCGTCCGCGGCCGGGCTCCGGTTCCCGTTGGTGCCATTCCAACCCGGCGCGAATTGTTCTATTTGATGTTGGCTTCATGTTTGTTCGCAACTATTGTTTCCGTCGCTTACAAACCATTTGCAAACCGTGGTTTTGAAAGCGTGGAACAAATTGGCAAGAAACTGAAATTGCCAGTTGTCGCTACGCTTGAATCACGAAACGAATTTGAAGACGTCACAGGTCCTGGAATACCTGCTGAGTCAGTGAAAGCGGAGACGCCTGGTTCCAATCAGGTTGTCAACATTTGCAAATGGATTCTGTTTTGCAGTCTCATGTTGACGATCGGATTTTGCCTGGTGAATTCGGACATTCGCGAATCATTTATGGTCAGCCCGTTCCACGGGTTTGCTCAAATTGTGTGGACGCTAAAGGGTCACTAATCCTGGTGCCGCGCTAAACTTCGAAACGCTACTACTCAAATACGAAACGACAGGAAGTCGTCATGTACGAACAGGTATTCAATCTGACCTCCCGGCCTTTCACGTCCACTCCATACGTGAAACACTATTTCCCGGCTACTGCGATAGATCAGTCGTTGCAGCAGTGCAAAAGGATCATCGATCGAGGTGCCGGTCCGGTTGTTGTTATTGGCGATCACGGCACTGGCAAGACGTTGCTGCTGGCGATGCTTGAAGAAAACTTCAAGTCGCAGATGCGGATCGTGAATCTTTCCATGTCGGTGATGCGTCAACGCAGCGACCTGCTACAGAACATTCTGTTCGAACTTCAGTTGGACTATCGCGGTCGTGACGAAGGTGAAATGCGGCTCGACCTGATCAATTATCTCAAGACGAACGAAAAAGGCAGAGCCGGTATTCTGCTGCTGGTCGACGACGCCCAGAAGCTCTCGCGTGAAACCGTGGAAGAGTTGCAGGTCCTTACGAATCAGATTCGCGATGGACAGCCACTGGTTCACCTGGTGATTGCCGGAAGTCGTGGCCTTGAAGACCGACTGGCCGACGCAAGCCTCGAATCTTTCAATCAGCGCATCGCGGGTCGATGTTTTCTGACCTGCCTTGGTAGCCAGGAAGTCGAAAGTTACGTCGTTGCTCATCTTTCACGCGCTGGTGGCAATCCAGAAGAGCTTTTTGATCAGGATGCTTACCGTGCGATCCGGGAAGTCTCAGAAGGTCGTCCCCGATACATCAATCAGGTTTGCGATCACGCAATGATCTTTTCAGCAACACGCGGCGTGATGCCGATCACTGACTCGCTCGTACGCGAAGCCTGGTACGACATTCAGCAATTGCCAGGCAGCGTTGCACCAGCGGGATCCGGTGCGGCTTCCAACCCTACGCCGATTGTCTCGTCAGACGGTAGTTTGGATTCTTCAGACGGCTGGACGGTTCTTGAGTTTGGCGAGCTGGGTGAATCGGACTTGCAAGAGTTCGACTCTGGATCAACGTTGCCAGTTGAAGAAACTGCTCAAGAGCCAGCACAGGAAGTCGTTGCTGCCCAAGAGCCGGTACAGGAACCCATCGTTGAACCGGGTTTTAACGCTACGCCTGAAAACGAACCAGAAGCTACTGACAACCAGAACTCAATTCCAGTTGAGATCGATGGCTCAGTGACCAACGCAGTCGCATCCGCTACGGCGTCAGCCACTCCAACCGTTGCCGCTGGCGCTGCCATTCTGGCTTCTGCTATGGCCGGCTTTGGTGTCGCAGTAACAACAGACTCGCCCTCTGAAGAACAACCAACAGAGGAACCAGCTTCCGAGGAATTGACGCAAGGCCACGAAACCGAAACAGAGCAAGTCGAGAGCGAAGTTCAGGAACCGGCAACTGTAGATGAGCAGGTTGAAGCGACATTGCCAGAACCGGTTCAAAGCGAGATTCTGGAAGAAACGCAACAGGATCCGGTAGTAGAAGAACCAATCGCCGTCGCAGAAGAA
>CAYUNP010000105.1:0-4156 GCA_964446085.1 uncultured Pirellulaceae bacterium | reverse complement strand
GCAGAAGAATCTGCTGCAGTGGCCGAGCAATCCAATGTCGCTGCGGATCCTTTCGCTGACGATGTTTTCGAAAACGAAGAAGTGCTCACCGACGCCTATTCGCCGTTTGTCGCCCAACAGAACCAACGTTCACTCGATGTAACGACAGAGCAACTTCAGAACCTGACGCCGCAGGACACTGTCGCTCAACAGACTTCAGAGGATCAAGAGACTCAAGAAGAACCTGCTGCTGAAGTAGAAGAATCGTTCCCAACATTCGACACTGCGATGTTGCCTCCGGAGCCAGTTCGCGAACCGGTGAAGCCACAACACGAAGCTCGCGACATGGAAGAGACTCGCCAGGAAAACGAAATGCTGGGACCTGAATCCCTGAGCGAAGAGTTTCGGGTTAACCGCCATGCTGGCCTTTTGAGTGAAGGATCACCGGGGATCGAAACCGAACCAATCGAAGCACAGATGGGTTCTGGCTTCGTACCGATCAACCCCAACGAGAGTTTGGTCTCTGCTGAAACTGAAGTTGAACCACAGGAACAGGACTCGCCAGAAGAACAACCAACGATGCCGCAAGATGTCGTAAATCAGGAACCGCAAATTGCAGCCGCCGCACCGCCAGCACCCCTGCAAGACGTTTCGCCAACAGACTTTACCGTCGAAACGGAAGTGCCACATCTGATCGACTCCGCTCAAATCGAGCAACCGGTAGCTGAAGATGAAACAACTCCTTCACCCGAGATTGCTTCGATCACCGAACCTGTGATTGCTGAAGCGGAACCAGAAGTCGCGCAAGGGGAACCAACGGTTGTTCAAAATGAACCAGTGGTTGCTCCGGCTCAACCGCCAGAGTCAATTCCCGAACCTGCAGTGGAAAGCCCACAGGTTGCCATGGCGGCCCCTCCGACAGACGAGGATTCGACGTCGAGCAATTTTCATGAGCAAGCTTTGACTCCGGACGATCCTGAGATTCGACGACAGGCTTTGGAAATCATCAAGTCACTTGGCAACGAAGACGACGCGGTTTCACATGAAACAGCAATGGCGTCAGTGGCGAAACCGATTCAACAGGAAACCAACGCGATCGAAGATACGATTCAGCGATCGATTCAAGCCCGTGACGCCGCTGCCGAACAGGCCGCACAGCAGGTTGCTCCAATCGTGATGCCTGACATTGAGCGGATCAAGCAGTCGCTGCAGCAGGCTCAGATGGCTCAAAACCATCCGCAAGTTCCACCACCTCAACCAGTTGCCGAAGAAGAACCAATGACTCCGGAACGCCGAATACTTGACGAAATCTGGGAGCAGTCAGCAATGCTGCCTCAGCAAATGGAACAACCAACGATCCAGTATCCGGTGCCGACGGCTGTCGGTCAGGACGATCGCGACATTCTGGATGTGGACCAACAGAACAATCAGCCAGAAGTTCCCGAGCCAGTGGAATCAACGGCCGAAGCGATGCCTGCCTGGTCAGAGCAGGAACCGTCCCAGGGTGAAGCTGCCAGAGTGGATTATCAGCAGCTTTTTGACCAACTTCGGAACATTCAAAGCCCTCAAGAATAGTCGAGCATTTTCCCATGACCCAAGAATTGTCAGAACACCTGAGAAAGATCTCCAGCCGCAATGGCAGATACTGGTTGCGTGACATGCGAAACGAATCGCAGTCCGTTTCTGATGAACGAGACGAACTTCCGTTTCAGTCAGTGCAATCAAGCCAGGCGAAGGTAATCCAACACGAAAGCGTGGTGGTCGCGATTCCCAACGTTGCCGCAGCGCGACCTGCGACGGCCCCTGTCGCAGCACCAAAACCTGCGCCACCGAAAACTGACAGCTTTCAACTGGGACAAAACGCAAAAGTCGTAGCACCTCTTCCGACGGTTCATGCAACCCCGCCGGCGCCTCATTCTTTGCCTGCAACAATTGCACAGACGGCCCCAGCTGCGTTAGCTTCTGTCCCTGTAACAAGCCATTCCTTGCTGCCACCGACGATGTCGCAAACGGAAGCGGCTCCAGCTCCGGCTCCCACTCCAGTTGTCACACCGGAACCACCAGTCAACGTGCCTGATCCGATAGATGCTCCGGATGAAGCCGTTCAAGCATCCCGTGCGACGCAAGACGAGGGAACGCAGGGTTCCATCGGGAAGATTGCGGATGAAATCGTAAAACGGTTCCCCGTGGCCAGCTCTTCGGTCATCATGTTCGCCGGCTCCCAGGCTTCCATGCACACCGACGAAACCTGTGCACGTGTCGCTGCCGAACTGGCAGCTCGAAACGAAGGACGGGTCTTGCTGATCGATTCAGATTTTACCAGCCGGCGACTGAGCAAAGCCAGTGGCATGGCCGCGCAGGGTGGATTGAGCGAAATCATGAACATTGCTTATCCGTGGCAGGATGCGATCCTGAAAAGCGGTTCGTCAAAGTTGGACTTTATGCCGGCCGGCAACTGTCCACACAAGCGATGGGTACCGAAAAAGCAACTTCGCGAAGCGATCGCCGAAATCAAAGTCGATTATCAATTCGTTTGCGTGAGCGTCGGCGATGCTCATGAAGATGCATCATCGACATGGTCCGAGATCGCAGATGGAGCCTTCCTGCTCGTTAGTGCTTCTCACAGTAGCGATGCGATTGCCGAGTCTGCTGTGGCTCAACTGCGTAGCGAGAGCGCACGTCTGATCGGATGCATCGTCGCCGATGTGGACGTTGAGGAAACGAAGTAAACGTTCGTTCAAAAATGGTGGCTGCGGCGTCTCGCCGCAGTAGTGACAAATCGGCCAGATGCCGCAGCAACACTTTAGTGACGGCTCGGCACCCAGGGGCTGGTTCCTGTCGATACTTTCTGGCATAACACTCGCTATGCCATCCAATATTGAAATCAAGTTGCGCGTCGACGATCTGGGCGTGGTCGAGGCAAAGACGGCTGCAATTGCAGACCATGGTCCGGAATTACTTCTTCAGGAAGACATCTTTTTCGATGTCGCTAACGGCCGCCTCAAGCTGCGCAAATTCGCCGATGGATCAGCGGAGTTGATTGCCTATCATCGAAGCGACTCTGAAACGATTCGCGAGAGTCAATGGCATGCCTACCCAACGGCCGATCCGGACGCCTTGCAAAACACTTTGGCGCTCACGGTAGGGCAGGGCGTTACGGTTCGTAAACGACGCACTTTGTATCTTGTTGGCAACACACGTGTCCACCTGGATCAAGTCGAAGAGCTCGGTGACTTTGTTGAACTGGAAGTGGTCCTGAACCCAATGGAAACAAACGAGGCAGGTGTGATCGTTGCAAACGGGCTGATTTCAAAACTGGGACTGCTATCGGCAGACAAAGTGGCCGTTGCGTATGCTGATTTACTTTCGAACAATCGTTAAAACATATTCGTTGATCCGGGATATAATGAAACGTTCCAGTTTCGTTTCGAATGCATCGGATGAGTAGCGACGACAAATGAGCAACGACGATCGATTAGATGATGCCAGTTCGCTTCACATTCCCGGCCTCCAGTGGGACTCAGCGAATGACCTTGCGGCGTCGGCCTACCGGCAGGATGACGTTCGAATCGAAGAGCGACTGAGCGTACTGCCCAAGCACGGCTTTTGTCTCTGGCCCGAAGATGGTGAAGACTGGATTCACCCAAACGATCTCGAAGTTGCCCGCTCACTGATCCCTTCCAAGCGTGTCTTTCGCAAAGAGGATTGCTTCGATCCGATCCTGAAAAATCTTGGCTACGTCGAGTACTCTTACGGCGATCGATCGTTTCGTGGTTTGCCTACACTATGGCACGAAGTCACGTCCAACGGATATGAACTGGGCGACTCGGTTGAGTTGAAGTCGGGCTACGGTAAGCTCCGTCCGATCATCGCAGACATTGAAGGCATGTACTGGAACCGTCATGATCAGGCGATCGAATACGAATTGATCAAAAACGGTGTTCCGCAACCGAACCGATATCAATCGAATCAGTTTCGACTTTGCATGAAGATCGGAGTTACCCCAACACCGCGGCAAAAGGCGCTGCTCAATCGCGAAAATTCGCTTAACGGACTTTAGGCGTCCGCCTGTCAGTTGAATCTGCATCACAGAAGAAACGGAATCGACCACAACCGTATCCGTTCCCATTGAAAACGCTTACATTCGTCTGTGAAGTCGGACGGATCACAACCCGAC
>CAYUNP010000104.1:0-18287 GCA_964446085.1 uncultured Pirellulaceae bacterium | reverse complement strand
AGCCTCTTCCCGACCGCAACCTGAAATGAGTGCCATTCGGTGTGACACCTCAGCAGACAGTGATCGGCTACTTTGGAGACCAGGCACAACAGGCAACAGATTTTTAGCAACAGTCGCCGTCAGAATCACATTGGGTTTCGGTTGCATCGTAGTCGAGCCCTTTGGTTTCACGCGGATGACGGAATCGCATTTCAGTGCATGAAAATTCCTTCGCGGCATTGAGTGGAATCTCTTTGATCGGCTCCACACCGTAAAACATATCTGTAAACGGAGCTCGTTGAAGTGCTTTGAAAGTTCGGTCACAAACAGCCATCGATTTGCCGCGATAATACACGTGGCCGTCGTCGTCTTCGACTTTGCTGAAAGGGCCTTTGTAGATTACGCCCTGATTGCGTTCCAGGCAGACTTCGGGATCCGGTTTATAGGCCACGATGGTGACTGAGCGGAATTCGATGCCTTCGACCGTTTGCCATGGCTCAGGATCACGCTTGGCGACGGCCATTGCCTCGAATCCAGCGTCCCGGAATGCGTTAACGAATTCGTCTTCGCGCCACGCACCAGAGATGCATCCTGACCAGAGCTCAGGGTTGTTGCGTAGATGTTCCGGAACGGTTTCGTCAGAAACGATGTCGGAAATCGCGGCCCGGCCGCCGACTTTAAGAACGCGGAAAAGTTCTGCGAAAAGTTGACGGCGGTCGACGGGTTGGACAAGATTCAAAACGCAGTTCGAAACAACGCAATCGACAGAGTTGCTTTCGATCATTGGTTGTTCAGTTTGAAGCGTCTGTTCGAGATTTCGCTGTGCGAGGATTTTCTCGACTCCGGTGGCTTCGATGTTTTGCATTTCTTTTTCGTACAGTTCCAGATCGAGTCCGAGATTCTGTATCACGCCGCAGCGAAACGAAACAACGTCGTGGCCAATTTTCTCAGCGACCTGACTCTGGTACTTTCTGGCCAAGCCCAACATTTCCTGATTGCAATCGACACCGATGACGTGGCCCTCGGGGCCAACAATCTGAGCGGCGATGTAGCAGAGTTTTCCTCCTCCTGAGCCGAGGTCCAAAACTGTTTCACCAGGATTGATATACGGAGATGGGTCACCGCAACCGTAGTCACGTTCGACGATCTCCCGTGGAATGACTTCCAGCAAGGCCGGGTTGTATTGGATCGGACAGCAAAGAGCGGGCTCACGCTCTTCGGCAGCTTTGGAATATCGGTCGGCAACGGCTGATTCGTAGTTAATAGTTGACATAGGTTCAGTTTGGTAAATAGCCTTGGGAAGGTCTGAAATTTTTTGGTAGATCGGGGGATCGCACTTTAGCGGTGGATTGTTGCCTGTTCAACGCCAATGAAATTCGTGGCGGTCAACATCGTCCCAAAGGAATGGGGAATCACTCCTTGACCAGTCGCGTTTTCGGAAACTGGGAAACCCAGCCGAACCAGAATGCGTTGTGGGACGGAACTCGCTCTAGCGAGTCTTCGCCGGAGACAAGTTTGTCTTCCAGGACGGTCCACTGACGGCCAGTCGAATCGGTTGCTTTGTCGTTCCCATTGAATGAAGCGAACTTGAGTTCACCCGAAGCATAGGCACGGCTTGCTCCTGTGGCGGTCGAAAGGATCACCAACTTTTGGGATCCCAGGTGATCGTGATGGACTTTCTTTTTCTTCAGAAACTTGATGGCAAATCCAACCTGTTCAGTCTCGTTTCGCAATGCAAGGACTTCATCCTTGTTGAGCAAACGGTTGTCAATTTTGGGAACAGTAAACATTAGTTCGTCAGTCCCAAAGTAGCTCCGATAAGCGACGCCTTCACCGTAATCGCGGTTATGTCCCGTGTTGAGCGACAGAACCGTTGAGTCCTTGTGGCGTGCTTTCCACTCTCCCCAGGTTGTCGTTACCAGGAACCGTCGATTCAGTTTGATCCCCTTGCCAACCAGTGATCCAACGACTGGCTCACCATGTAAAGTTGACCAGAATGATTTCGTTCCGTGGTCGTACATTAATTTGTTTGAGCGATACAGGAATCCGCTGGTTCCGAGTTCGTAGTGCTTTCCATCAACTTCAGTCTGATACACGATCAGAGCTCCGCAAAGCGTTCAGTAAACGCCACAAACGGACTCGCCGCCAATCGTGTCTTTGAACATTTCATGCCACGCGAGAATACGCTTTGGGTAGCAACGGGCGTCTCCGTTGAGTTCAATTCCAAAAACGACGTCGTCGTCTGCCAGCCACTTGTTGGCTTTCTCGGCAGAAATCATTTCCGGATCTTTGAGTGGAGGTATTCCATCGCGGCGTACTCCGCCCCAACGAATTTCATCCAGACGAATTTTCGGATTGTCAGCGTCAGCGAAGTACTCTGCGAACCGAGGGTCAATTTTGCGGTACAGATCCGATTTGAATTTTGCATAGCCGGGATGCGGTTCGAAATCCTGCGCCCAGTTCCATTGAAACCAGCGGTCGAAGTCAGGTCCAAAGGACTGTCCGGTTTTATTCTCCAGGGCGGCAAATACTCTCGCCCGATATCGAGGAGGAAGGAAACGGGCGACTTCCAACATCATTGGAAAGTAGGCCATGTTCCAGTTCTCAGTTACACGATCAAGCTCTGCCTGCAGAGTCTGGTCAGAGTCGAGAAGCTTGAGAAAATCCGCGGCCGGGATGAGTTCGTTGTCGCCGGTTGTCGCTGCAGTCTGTTTCTGAACGCTTGAAGACTGGGCAACCAGGGACATGTGTCGCAGCCCAAAAATTGCCAGCAGGCAAATGACGGACAACTGAATAGATCGCGTGATGTTCAAGGTGGACTCGACGTTGGGGAATGTTTGTCACGTGGGGCGAATCGGTTAACTAACCGGTTGGGGGCCCGGTCATCAGCACAATACCGTTTGGACGTGTAGGCGTGAGAGGAGATCTTCGGTGGTCGGAAACACTGCGAGCATCGAGCTGAGTTTGGTGTGTTTGATGGCCGATGCGATTGTCGAATTCAAATGCGTCAGATAGATCGCTGTGCCGCGTTTGCGGGCTTTGTTTCTTGAGGCGAGCAAGGCAGCCATTCCCGAGCTTCCGATGTAGCCCAATCCGTGGCACTCGATGATTACGGTGTTGACTTCGTTTTCTGAGTCTTTCGAGGTGCCAATCAAATCAGTGATGCAATTGAAAAAGTAGTTGCGAGTTGATTCGTTCAACGTCCCTCGCACTTTTACAACCGCAACCGAATCTGGTAGGTACTCGACTTCGAAATCAATCACGGCTTTACTCCTGTCAAATAAGTCTGAATTTTGACGGTAGATTGCCTGATTACTTACCCCTTGCCCGGCAACTTTTCCGTTTCAGCCGAAATGGCACTGGCGGGCGTGAAAATCAGTTTTAGGCGATAAAAACAAGGTCAAATCGCGGTTGGGTGGTTTTCAGTGGTGGCGAGCATACCGAAACGCGAAAGAATTGGCAGAAATGTTCCGTTTTGCGAGTATCAATGCTGTCGAGTGAGATCGTTGTTTGTGAGGACTAGGGGGAATTGGAAGGCTGGACGTTTGTCGTCCGTTTCACGATTTTGGTCGGGGCGTTACTGATCGGCGATCGTTTTGATAACTTACAGCGTAGTGGAAGTGCAGGGCACTTTTTGAGCAACGGATCGAATCCAGATGGTAACTCCTTGAAGACTCCGGAAAAACAATTTACCTGGCTGATCGTGTTGGCAATGATCATCGCCGCGCTAACGGCTTACATTTCGGTGTTGAGCAGAAAGTTTGAGCTGGATTTGCCATCGGTGGACCGTCCGATTTTGTCCGTCCTGGTTGCTTTCGGAGTCGCCTTCGTGGCTTATCTGGCCGCAGTAGCCATCGCGAAGCAGTTTGAAGATTCCGCAAAACTGACGTACACGGTGGTTGGCTTTGCTGTGCTCTTTCGAGTCTTCATGCTCGTCTCGACGCCTGTCCAGGAAGTGGATATTTATCGATACATTTGGGACGGTGTCGTTGTTTCCGAAGGGATTAGTCCTTTTCGGTATGCGCCAGACACGATCCGCCAAGCCAATCCGGCAGATGTGACTCTTGAGCCGGATCTCAAGCGACTGGTCCGTCGATATCAACGTAACCAGGGAGACTCCCTAGCGCTGCAACTGGTGCACTTTGGGCACGTTCCGACGGTTTATCCTCCCGTCAGCCAGGCAGTGTTTGGATTGGCGGCAACGATTTCCTATGAGGATGCGAGTCTGTTGACGCGCCTCAGAATCATGAAAGGGTTGCTGCTGCTGTTTGATATTGGCACGATATTGGTGCTGATACAATTGCTGAAGCTGGTAAACATGCCAACAGGTTTGTCAGTGGCCTATGCGTGGTGCCCGTTGGTGCTCAAGGAAATTGGTAACAGTGGTCATCTGGATTCGATCGCGATCTTTCTGACGACAGCCGCGGTTTGGCTTTTTGTGCGAAACATTCCAGGTCGCGACGATGACGAGTCGAGGACAGCCTCAACCAGTTTGTTTTCAGTTTCGAACTTGCTTCCGGTCGTGTTTCTGTCACTGGCGATCGGAGCGAAACTTTATGCAATTGTTCTGGCGCCTCTGTTTGTGTTCGTTGCCATCAGGAGACTTGGTTTTGCAGCCGTGGTGGCGCCAGCGTTGGCTTTTGTAGTGACCACAACGCTCGTTTTTTGGCCGATGCTGCCGTCGAGTCTGTTTGAAAGTTCGCCGGATCCGGAGGAGGTCCAGACGACCCAGTTGGCTGAGCAAGAAGTCGATCCTTCTGAGGGGGTTGAGATATTTCTGAAGTACTGGGAGATGAATGACTTTCTCTTCATGGGCGTGGTTGAAAACCTGAAGCCTCGGACGCTTCCAAGTAGAAAGAACGTTTGGTTTTCGGTGTTTCCTGAGGATATCCGCGAGGATCTGGGGAACTATGTTCAGAATCGATTCGAAACCGACGCTGCGATCACACCGTTTCTGACTACGCGTTTTCTGTTGAGCGTATTGTTCCTCGTCGTCGCACTCAACGTGGCGCTTTGGGCAGCATTTCGAAACCAGTCAGCAGACTTTTGTCGTGCGGCTTTTCTGACGATCGCCTGGTTCTGGCTTTTGTCTCCGACACAGAATCCCTGGTACTGGCTGTGGGCTTTGCCGCTAATTCCTTTCATCAAGAATCGAACCTGGTATCTGATGAGTGGGGTTCTTTTCCTCTACTACATGCGGTTCTGGTTTGAGTATCACTTTACGGGACAGTCTGTCGTCGGGTCCCTGGCCGAAAATTGGTCGATTCTGACACCGTTTGCTCACTATCAGGGAGTCGACTTTTTTGATTTCGTCGTCACCTGGGTGGAGTATGGGCCGTGGTTTTTGCTGTTGTTGCTAGAGACCGTTTCCAGCTTCCGAAATGGCAAATCGGCTGAATCAGAGGACTGATTTTTGGAATTCGATGCGTGTACTGTTTGTGAGAATACTCGCCGTAAATTTCATCGCCGTTGGCAACTGATCGCCGAAATATGATACGATTGGTTTTGGTTTCCGAGTGTAAAGTCAGGATTTGTCATGGGGTTCGAGGGTAGCGACGATTGGGTCGAAAGGCTCAAGTCAGATGGCGATACAAGAAACGAGGCTTTGGAAGAATTGCGCGACATTCTTCTGCGGGGTCTCTCCGCGGCCAGTCGAAATCGCTATGACAGCAAACTTCAAGTTGAGGATGTTGTGCAAGATGCACTCATCAAGATTCTTGAAAAAGTCGATACATTTGAAGGTCGTAGTAAATTTACGACCTGGGCACTGACTATTGCCATGCGGATGGCCATCAGCGAAATGCGACGCAAGCATTTCAAGGACGTTTCCATTGAAGCGTTAACGACGGACAGTCTTCGTTTTGATGTGCCTGCCGAGCATGAAGAAGCGCATGGGCAGGACGAAGAGAAGGCTGTTATTTTGAGAAAGCTTCATGATTTGATTGAAGCAGATTTGACTCCGAGACAGCGAGAGGCGGTTCATTCCCTTTTACATGGAATGCCAGTAGAAGTCTTTGCTGAAAAGACAGGAAGCAATCGTAATGCCGTTTACAAACTGATTCACGATGCACGCGTCAAGCTGCGTCGCGGATTGGAAACGGCAGGCTTTTTGGCTGAAGACGTCAACTCGGTTTTTGTATAAGGGAGAGAAAATTATGTCATTATCAAAAGATCAAATTGGAACCCTTGTCGGGTTGATCGTTACCACAGAACCGGACACGGTTTCCTGCGATGAGTGCTTTGGAGAGATTGCCGAATTCGCCGAAATCGCGCTTTACGGTCGTGAACTTCCCGAAGGTATGAAGGTGATTCAAACGCATCTTCAGCAGTGCCCATGTTGCAAAGATGAGTACGAAGCGCTGATGATTGCGTTACGTGAGTTGGAGCCTGTCGAGTAGGTTTGAATTTTGAATTCGCGCTGCAGGCCGGCGCGTTGAGAATCTGTTGGCTTTCGCGGTGAGAGAAAACAATCGATCTTTCTAGCGTTTTTGTTGTCATTCCCATGCTCAACGAAGCTGGCTCCATTGAGCTGGTTTTGGGGGATCTCCCTGCAGTTCATTCTGTCATTGTTGTCGATAACGGCTCGAGTGATGATGGTCCAAAGATCGCATCTGAGCACGGGGCGACGGTGGTTGCTGAGTCGCAGCGGGGCTACGGAAAAGCGTGCCTGACGGGAATTGCGACCGTCGCTGAAATTATCAATCGCGAATCGCGACAGGAAGATGCCATCATCGTCTTTCTCGACGCTGACTACAGCGACTATCCTGACCAGCTGCCTGCTTTGGTGAGTCCGATTCTGGACGGCGAATTCGATTTTGTTCTGGGCTCACGGGCCACGGGTGAACGCGAGTCGGGAGCCATGCATCTGCAAGCGATCCTCGGAAACTGGCTGGCGTGCACGCTGGTCCGAATTTTCTGGGGCAAGAAGTTTACCGACCTTGGGCCGTTTCGGGCAATTCGGTTTTCGAGCCTGGAACAACTGGAGATGCGCGACGAAAACTTTGGCTGGACGATCGAAATGCAAGTCAAGGCAATCAGAGCGGGTCTGCGAATCAAGGAAGTTCCCACGTCATACCGCTGTCGCATCGGTGTGAGCAAGATTAGCGGAACTATCTCGGGCACGATCCGGGCTGGATACAAGATCATCTATACGATCTTCAAGCTACGTTTCTTCGGATGATCAAGTGAACGGCAAGTGGCTCACTTCAGATTGCGGTTAGGAAAAGTGTCGTCTGTTCTTTACGTCGAGCCTCACGGCAGAAAGTGTCAAAGGCACGTTTTGTTTCCCAGTCCGGCAAGCAATGTCTCTTTGAGACTGTGAATTTTCATAACCCGACGCGTAAGCGAGGGATCATTGGTTGTCGCTAGATCCCTCGCTCACGCGTCGGGTTATGATTTTTCCTGCCCGAATCAACACGCTTGAAAAATCCACAGCCTCTTTGGGACAAACGTATCACGGCCATGGTGTCATCATCTCAACGGGACAACTTTACTTTGGCGGACTGGGTTTCATCGTTGGTTGCGATGATGCAGATCCCCAACCTGTTCGCCATGCTTATCGTTTCTTCCTGGTCGATCATGATCGTTCGCCCCGCTTCGATGGCGAGAACTTTTCCACCCGCGTTGTTGATGGACTCGATCGTGCCGACGCCTACGGTGGGAACATCGAAACGCATGTCCTGTTGTGGTTTGGCTGTTTTTACGACCGTGAAGCCGCCTGCTTTGCAGAGTTGACCGGCTCGAAGGATGCACGCGTCGGTGCCTTCGATAGCTTCTATGGCGATGGCCGCCTGGTTTTTCACAACGACCGATTGGCCGATGTCCATGCGACCCATTTCGCGAGCCATCGACCATCCGAACTGGATATCTTTCAGCTGGGCATCGGTAGGCTTCCGCTTCGTGAATACGCCTTCGCCGATCAACAGGTCTGGAGCAAAATCGGTGGCAGGTGCAAACATGATTCCCCCAGAAGCATAAAGTTCGGTAACGGTGTTCAGTAAGGTGTCGTCCTTGCGATCGCGCGTTTTGGTGAGGAACACGGGAAAGAAGTGCCGCCAGAAAGTCAGGTCGGGAAAGTGCCGCAGCAGGAAGAACGGTTCGAAGATGATCGTTTTGAAGATCTTCCCAGCCATGGTTGCCTGGGTGATTCCTGCTTTTCGCAGATAGCGAACCTGCGATCCCATTTTGCCCATGCCGAACTCGCGGTACTCCTGGCAAATGTTTTTCAATGACGGATCGGCGTGCCCTTTGACAGCGATGCAAGTCACTTCATAGCCTTGAGCGACCAGCGATTCGGCGACTCGGATCGGGAAGTTGCCCCAGCCAGCGATCAATCCAATTTTCTTGTCGTTTTGCATTGGACGCGTAGGATTAAGCAGCATCCCGACGTTGTTGTTCGTGGTTGCCAGTAGCTTCCATGGCTTCGAATTTCTTTTGCAGACGCTTGAGATCTTTTCGCATCTCTGGAAGCTTGGCGGTGACGGCCATGATTTGCATGGCTTGACGTATGGGTCGAACTGGAATGCCCTGAACCTGTTGGTTTGCTTCGACGTCCTGCATCAAGCCTGATTTAGCTCCGATGGCGACTTTGTCTCCGATGTTGATATGATCTCCCAACCCAACCTGCCCGCCCATGACAACAAAATCGCCGGTTGTGCAGCTACCAGCAATTCCGACCTGTGAACAGAACATGTTGTGCTTGCCAATCTCGCAGTTGTGACCAACCATGACCTGGTCGTCCATCTTGGTACCATCACCAACGGTGGTCGAGTCAAAGGTGCCTCGATCGATGGTTGTGTTGGCTCCAAGTTCAACGTCGTTGCCGATGACCACGTTGCCAAGCTGCGCGGATAGTTTGTGGCCTGCAGAGGAAGAGTGATATCCGAAGCCATACGCTCCAAGGACAACACCCGCGTGCAGGATGACCCGGTCGCCGACGACGGTATGCTCGTACAAAACGCAGCCCGGGAAGATCTTGCAGTTTGCTCCGATCGTGCAGTTCTCCATGACAGTCACGTTTGGAAACACGATCGTGCCTGCGCCGATGTTTGCTCCGTCCATGATGACGGCACCCGGATGAATGCTGACGCCATCAGCGATGTTCGCTGTGTCACTAACGATGGCTTGTGGACTGATTCCGATTGGCTGGCGAATCACCGGAGGCCGAAACAGGGCTACAATTTTGGTGAATGAGTCCAGTGGGTTGTCGACGATGATCGCGTTGCGACCTGGCTCAAGTTGAAATTCGGGCGATACGACGGCGGCTTCGGCAGCAGAGTTGAGGAATTCGTTGTAGTGTTGCTGGGTCTGTGCGAACGTAATGTCACCCTGCGTCGATCTCGCGATCGTCGCTGCGCCGATAATTTCTGCTTGCTCGGACCCGGCAACGGTTCCACCGATGGATTCTGCCAGTTCTTGCAATCGCCTCATGCCCAGATTTCCTTTTCCGAGTGACGGTAACTCATCCTTGAACGCTGTATTAAAGAGAGTTCGGGCGTCCTTGGCTATAGAGATTTCTTTTTGGCGTCAGCGAGACGGTCAGCTGGCTTTTCGCAAGCGTTGAGAAGCAACGTTCTGATAGATTTGTTCAACCCGATCGCAAAGTCTGCCCGTTTCGAACTCCTCGTGAGCAAAAGCATGTCCGAATTCACCCATCCTGGCCCTTAGAGCTTTGTCTGAAGCCATTTTGATGATGGCATCCGCCAATGCGTCGGGGTTTCGGGGTGGAACCAGCAAGCCGCACTCGTTGTGCTTGACGATTTCAGGAAGACCGCCCGTATTTGTAGCCACCACTGGAGTGCCAGCAGCCAGCGATTCAACCGCCACAAGACCCAGCGGTTCTTCGATCGACGGGACTGTCAGAAGGTCGAAGGCTGTCATGAAATCCTGCACGTTTTCACGCAGACCGAGCCATTTGACACAGCCAAAGAGCTGTTCTTTCAGCAGAATCGCTCGCAATTTTTGCGTGTAGGGTTCCTCGCGGCGAAAGCGGCCGAGCAAAATCAGTTTGAAATTGGGAATCGTGGCAACGATCTTCTTCAGCGCCTGAAACAGATAGATTTGTCCTTTACGTTTGATGATTTCGCCAACGCAGCCACAAAGGAAATCATTCGAATCAACTTTTAGCTGACGTTTTACACGGTAAACATCGCGTTTCGAAACATCCTTGAAGCGTTGCAAGTCGGTAAAGCACAGGACTTTTTCGAGATTGGAACTCTGGACTCGATTGACACGTCTTTGGTAATCCATCGTCGCCTGTGAGTTGGCGATAACGAAATCGTTCATTCTCCAATGGACCTGAAATGAGCGGTTGTGAGCGGTCGCGATTACAGGAACGCCAGCAGTCATTTTTAGCAGGATGCCGAACGCATGAGCGCGGCTCATGTGCGTGTGGACCAAGTCAATTTTCTGGTGTTGAATCCAGCTTCTGATCCTCCCGACATCAGAAGGCTTGCGATTAAGATCGCAGTTGATGAAGTTGACGCCCATAACGCCCGTTTCCTCCAACCAGCAGTTTTCGCGGCACAAAATCGTCACTTCATGACCACGAGATGCAAGCATTTCTGACAAGTACTTACAGTACGTCAGTGCACCATTTATTTCGCGGCCAGAGATGATTTGGAGGATCTTCAACGATAACTCTTTTTGAAATCGGCAGTTCGATGGCGAAGTTAACAAATTGCTGAATTTTGGTCAGCACCGTTTTTCAGGCATTGGTTGACTGGGTTGCACCCACAAAAAACGGCCCTTCGCGGTAAAACAAAGGGCCGATAAATGGTCAGTTTGATCCATCAGGACTATTCGCGACCAATTGGAGCGAATCCACCACCTGGAGGCGTGTCGGCATCAACGAATCCGGCTGCTGCGAAGAACAACTCTTCATCCGAAATCAAGCCTTCACAAATTCCGACTGAGCCAGTCACGATGCCTGGAGCAAGTGCAGCGTCAGTGAATCCGTTTGTCGCACCGTCGAGCTCAACCGTAAATGGATTCAGTGAATTCTGGTTGAAGTTCGCCGCAGACTGGAACGTGTTCGTTGACAAGGCCAAACACATCGTACCCGCGATGTTGTTGTTCGCCTGGAAATCCTCAAGGAAAGAAGTTGCCACACCAGCCGTAGTCGCATCTGCATCCTGACCAGTGTCGTTGGCGAAGGTGTTAAAGTCGATCACTGCATTGATTGTCGCTGTACCAAAGGTGTTCAATTCAATTCCAAGCTCGGAGTTGTTAACGAGTGTGTTGGCACCGAATCGCAAGCTAACTTGACTTGCACCGTTGGCATTCAACTCAACTCCGTCGAAGAAGTTCAATTCATTTTCGTTTACTGGAGCGACGCCACCTGCGTTTGTCATTGGGTTATCAGGGAACTCGATCAGGTTGTCCACACCAGGACCATTTCGCAGGATTTCGTTCGAGTTGATGAAGGCCAGTAGTTGAGCATCACCAAAGGTGTCAATCGTGACCGCATCGAATGTGAAGTCGCGAATGACGTTGTCCGTGAACTGAATTCGCGTCAGGTTGTCGAGGGGACCGCCAAAGTCACCGACGACTGTTGCAGCAAAGCCAAGGTTTCCGACTCCGTCGAGGAACGGATCACCACCCTCAGTCGGATCATTTTCAGTACCGCCGGTTGCGATTGTCCGAACAAGTCCGTTGGACTGGATGTCAGAGCTAATCAGAGCAAAGTCTACAAACGACCCACCAAGAGAGTTAAGTATGACTCCTGAATCCGCCCGAATGGTGAGATTGCGGAAGAAAAAGTTGTTGACATCTCCACCACCGTTGTTGTCAACGTTGATGTTCAATCCTCCGGCAGACTCAATTCGGGAGTCTTCAACTTCGAGGTTAATCCGCGATGTTCCTGTTCCGTTTACAAAAATTCCGTCCGGGCCAAAGGGAACAATGACGGTTGAAGCAAAGCCACTCTCAAGATCATTGTTGATGGAGATGTTTCGCACGATCGCGTTGATTTGAGATGCAGGTTCGCCCGGATCTCCATCTGTGACGAACGAGATACCAGTTCCAGCTACCACCTGACCGTTGTCGTTAAGAATCAGTGGTGCACCAGTGTTCTCAACCAAAACATTGAGTTCACCGCCGTTGACTGAATCAAATCGAAGCCCGTCGGTCAAGTGTTGGGAGATGGATATGTTATCCAGAATTGAGACATTCAGAATTGTGTTGGCTCCCGCGACCGATGCGAAGATACCTCGACCACCACCGATAATGGATGTTCCGGTGATCAATACGTCCTGAGTCTGATTTGGATTGGTCAACTCGATCAAAATGTTGTTTGACAGGTTGTCCGAGATATTTGTCGCACCATCGAGGGTGTTTCCAATAAAGGTTGAATCGCCATCCAGTGAATTTGTCCAGTTCAGGATTTGGATACCATTGATCGCATTATCGGAAACCGTTGCATCGACAATGTTGACATCGCCGTCACCCTGCTCAAGGAAGATCCCCGTACCAGCGTTACCCGTTGCGGTATGAGAGACGATATCGAGGTCGAGTCCCTGCCCCAAAAACCGCTCAATGAATAGCCCGTGTCGGCCATTGTTGTTGGTGGTGTTGTTGACTAGAGAGAGCTGTTGGCCAAGGAAGTCCTGTAGGTGGATGCCATCGAATCCGTTGCCATTGGCGATATTGTTTGCGAAGTTAAAGATCGTCTGGCTATTGGATGCGTTCTCGACAAAGATACCGCCCAGAATGTTGTCGTTTGTCGTGTTGCCGAGGAAAGTAAGTTGCTCGCCACTGAAGCCGTCAATGTGGATACCATGGGCTCCATTGGCATTGAAAGAGCTGTTCTCGATCACCCAGTCGCCAGCAATGTTTTCCAGGGACAAGCCATCGTTTCCTGCGCCGCTTACATTGACATTTTCAATGTTACCTGCCACCACGCCGCTACCGCGGATACCGTTCTCAGCACCTGTCGCGTCGACGTCGATACCTCGAATGATGTTTTCGTTAGCCAGTGTTATGACGTCTGTTCCGCCCGGGTTCGAAATGACCGTGTTGGGTCCTGAACCGGTGAGCGGAAAGAATCCTCCGCCCTGGAGTGGAATGAGCAGGTCTCCACCAGTGCCCAGGAGCGTTTGACGATCCTGAAGAACGATGCCAGTATCAAGTCCCTGTCGGCTTCCGTCACCGGGGCTGACAAGAATGATGTCGCCCGGATCACTACCAGCTTCAGCCGCAGCCAAAGAAGTGTAGGGAGTTTCAAAAGTACCATTTCCGAAGGCAGCATCCGCTGTGTTGTTTACGTGACGAACGTTAAACGCCAATCCAGTTGCCGGATCAATGGCGAGTTCGAAACCCTGATTGAAGCGAACGATGTGATCGTTACGAACCGTTTCAGCAAGATCGCGACCGATGCCTCCGCTGCTGCCTCGGGCACTGCCGCGTGGACCAAATGCCCAGCCGAAGCCAAGTGAGCCAGTCGTGTTGAATCTGTCATCGTGGTTGACTTCAGCAACGATCGAAGCACCGTTGCGGAGTTGAAAACCAAGACGGGCTCGTCCACCACTGAAAAAGTCAATCAACTCTGAGCTGTAACCGTAGCCACCGAAGTCAATGATGCCGTTTCCGAATGAGAGGAACTTGGGTCGCATGCGGAGGGTCACATCGAATCCGCGAAGTGCTGAATCGATTCCCGGAGTCAGCACAATGTTGCTGCCAAGGAAGAAGTTGTCTCCATTGGGTCCCGCCGTTGTGAAGTCCGTGATTCCAACAGGGAAGTAACCGTTTCCGACCAGATCCCATTTCTCGGTTCGAACTGCCACGTTCGCAGAGACCTGTGAAAAGTCATTCGAAAAGTTGCCTTGCGTGTCGCCGTCATAGTCAGCCCAGAAACCGGTAACGAGATCGGCTTTGGCGGACTCAAGCGTGAAGACACGCTCGATACCAAAGTTACCGAAGAACTCTTCGTTATCGATACTGTAGTGCAAGCGGGTTTCACCCAACCAGCGACCGTTCCAGCTATCTTCGAACAGGTGAGTTTTCAATCCGAGGGTTGCAAAGCTTCCATCGAAGCCGAGTCCCTGGTCGGCAGCTGTGGTTCTGACCCATAAACGTCCGGGCAAGCCCACGTTGATGTCAGTCGCGACCTGGCGAAAACTATCAGGTTCAAAAACCTGATTACCAAGGACTTGCGCTCTCGTTTCATGAACACCCGCGAACAGGGTCACTAGGAGTGCTACAGCAAAGCAGACTTGGCTCAAACTTCTCATCGTCGATGTCTCCCGGGACGAATCCCGACACGATTTAAGGCAAATTGAAAGCGCATGACGCCTTCAAAACTTGTACACGTGAAAGAACCCATCGACACGGATTCATCGTTACCATTAGTATTTTCGTTTTGATTCCTGTAATTGATACATCTTCACACCCACTTTCCCGTCAGTGATAGCAGTTTGAGCATCGTCCCGTAAAATAGGGCTTCTGATGCAAAGAAAGGGCCATTCAAAGACGGCCGGGATTCTGTTGACAATACAAATTCGAATCGATGCGGGACGGCTTGCTTTAGAAAGGCGTTAACCCCGTAAGTGTCCGTCGCGAATCAGGAGGGGCTTGTTGAAGGGGCGCACTATTCGCTCAACCGATTCGGCAGACTCAACGAATCCCAGTCCAAGACTTTCAACCACGTTCTGGGAGAGCTTTGACTTCAGGTAGACGGGACGTTCACACAAAATGCTGGCAAAGTGCTGCAAACGTTTCGGAAGGGAATCAGGGACGGAGCCTTCAAACTGGGCAGCGCAGGCAAGTTTGACTTTGGCTTTCGGTTTCTCCGACAGTTCGGACCAAACGACGATTGGACCGTCGTCAACCAGAGTCGCCGCCGTGTTAACAGCACGAACAATGTTCGACCACGAGGTAATGCTGGCGGGTGATTCGATCGTCGTCACAACCACATCGCAATCATCGTCGGAATCGATATTCCAGAGCGGACCCAAAAGATCCTGTGCGATTGCTCGAGTGCGAACCCGTGAACCGCACACGACATCATCAATCACGTCTCCAGGCCGCCGAATGAGTTCGATAGAGAAAAACAACCCCAACGTATCGTTAGCCAGTTCCGCTTCGGCGATTCGTTCATTGAGGGTGTCTTCCTTTTTGCGATATCTGGCCCGTGTTTCGTCAGTACTGAAGTCCGGATACAGGCAATCGGAAAGCCGTTTGTTGGGAGTCATGCAGCTCAACGGCAAAATGACATCGCAATCGCAAAGTGAGCGATTTACGTAAACTGGATTTCCCTGTTCGTTGGCTGCAAGGTATGAGACCGCCTGTTCGTCATCGGATGCATGCACTTCGAAGCACAGCGGCTGATCGCGCTTATCCGATTTCATACGAAACTTCGTCGGCGAATTTTGCGTTTCGGCATCGGCGTCGGCGTCGGAGCTAACTTCAACCAGGTCAAAAGTCTTCTGCATGGACTCTGTCGTGACCACCAGAATGTCTGCGGTTTCAATTCTCGCCGATTCCAAAATCCGAATTACCGCATCGAGAGTCTCACGTGCTGCTGGCAATTCGCTTTGCACCAAAATCGCGACTCGATCGCCCGGATAGATGGACTCCCCAAGGGACGGATAGTCGATTGGCGCATCGAGTGCTTTCTTGAGCAGCGACTCAATTTTGCCACTTTCCGGTTTCGCGTTGAGTTCACCGGAAAGAGAAGGCAGGAATTCAAGCAGTTCTCTTGTAATGGTCGCCATCGGACGGTCGCTATCTGAAAATAAATGGATACGCTTGGCGGACTGACTGATTCAGGTCCGCAATCTCCTTATCAGGAAGCGGCTGATTATAGACAGTAAACTCATGGATGCGACATTTGTAAAATCCACCGCCAATGCCCCGAGTTCGGCCCAGCACCACATCAGTGTATTCTGGAGACTGTGGCAGTTCGTGTCGGTATGATGAACGGTCAGCTTCTTGACCATCTACGTAAAGTATGGCGTCTTTTCCGGATTTCCATGATATCGCAATGTGATGCCATTGGTTGAAGTCGACTTTCGCTTTAACGTCTCTAATTCTGGCAGACTCCTGAGATGCCTGGACTCGCCAGCGCAACCCACGGCTGTTTTTTCGTAACGTAAGATGTTGGTTTTTACTGTCGAAAAAGATGCTTGTCACACGCGAGGGCATTTTCGCCACGATCACGAGGCTACCCTGCTGCTTGGGAATATGAGGAAGTTCTGCCGATTGGTCTGTGCCGTCAAAAACCAGATGTGAGAATGAGACGCCATTGTCTTCGGTTACTTCCAACGATGGTTGGTTGCCAACAAACTTGAGGTCTTCAGATCCGCTGAAAAAGATCTTGCCATCTTTACACTGAAGCGAAATCAACTTTTTGGTAGAGGATCCTGCTGTGCCAGCTTTGGACGCAGGCTGTTTTTCGATATCAGCCAACGCCATTGTCTCCGGTACCAGCTCAACGACACTGGTTGTTTTGGGTAACTTTGGAGCGATGTTGGCTTCGGAAGATGTCGAAGCGACAGAGGCGTTCGCATTGTCTGGTGCCTGGTTGATAAACAGGTAGCCCAGCGTTGCGATGCATGCCATCAGGACGAATCCAAAAATTGGCACCGACCAGAAGGCAACTTTTTGAATCCCTCTGAGTGCTGGCAGTGTGGGCGGATTCTTGGCGGGCAAATTGTTTTTGGAGTTCTTTTTCCTGCTTTTGGCCATGAACCTCATTCTATACATGAACTTGTGGTGATGAAATCGACTGCCTGGAAAAAAGGATTGGCCAGCTTCCTCGCGAACCTTTTGCGATCGCTGGCGTCTCACGCTAGACTGAGGAAGTCACTTTTTTCTTTCATCCCGTAACAAAGCACGCCCGACGAGGCTGCTGGTTGATGACCACTTCGAAATTGCGGCGGCAGATTGCCTGGCAAGCCGCGCGGTTGATGTACGACCGCCAGGAATCCGAGTACTATCGCGCGAAAACCAAGGCTGCAAAAATTTGCTGCAAGGGATGGGTCAAGCCCAGAGACCTGCCTTCCAACGCCGAGATTCGGGAAGAGATCCAGCATATGGCTCGGATGCTTGAGGGCGAATCGAATGATCAACGCCTGTTCGAAATGCGAGTCGAAGCGATTCGGGTTATGCGAATTCTGGCTCAATTCAAAACACGATTGATCGGAAGCGTGCTGACGGGACATATCCGTAGCGGGTCGGATATCGATATCCATGTGTTCTGTGACTCTCTGGAGTCGATCACCGGAATTCTTGATTCTCACGGATTCAATTTCGAAGTCGAACGAAAGCGAGTCGTGAAAGATGGTGAGCGTCAGATTTACGAACATGTGCACATCAAGGATCGATTCGAAGTTGAACTTACGGTCTATCCGACCAGCAAGGCGAGCTTCGTTTTTAAAAGTTCAATTACAGGCAAAGCAATCGAGCGAGCCAGCGAAGCCCAATTGATGCCGCTGATGGAGAATTTTTATCCAGGAGTGGATCTCGAAGCTGCGATTGAAGAAAGCGAACAGAAGATCGATCCATTGCAGCTGTTTTATTCGCTGCTGTTGCCGCTGGAAAACGTCAAGCAGAATCCGCAGTATCATCCCGAAGGTGACGCGCTGTACCACAGTTTGCAGGTTTACGATTTGGCCTGCGATTCAAATCCATGGGACGAAGAATTTCTGTTGGCAGCATTGTTACATGACGTTGGCAAAGGGATCGATCCTTACGACCACGTCGCCGCCGGGGTGGAAGCGATCGAAGATTTTGTCACGGAGCGAACTTTGTGGCTGGTCGAACATCACATGCTGGCTCACAAGCTTCATGACCGAACCATCGGCTCCCGAAAACGGAAGCGATTGCAGGAAAACGAAAACTTCGACGATCTCGTTTTGTTAGGCCGTTGCGATCGTGAAGGCAGAAAGCAGGGTATCCAGACGACGGAACTTGAGGATGCTCTTGAGTACATACGTACGATTGGCCATCAATGGGCTTGAGACGACAAGAGGTCGGGCGCCTTTGTGATGTGCTCGCTCTGTTACAATTTGCTTTTGTGGGTTCATTCAGATTGGAGGTCACTTTTGTCAGTTAGTAGTTTACCCCTGTTACTGGTTGCTTTGGTGGTTCGAAGTTTAATCGGTTCTCTGGTTGGCGCTGTGATTCTTCGCGCGGCGTGTTCACTCTTCAACAAGGTTTTTGGTGGGCCGATTGAGGCTCAGGTTCAACATTCCGAATTTCCCCAAACTCCGAAACCGGCGAGCTCGGTAGAAGACGATGATTTCACAGGTTTGGATAGTCCCTATCGATCGCCAAACACACCACTTTCGGTGGCACCGAAGCGGAGTGGA
>CAYUNP010000103.1:0-18305 GCA_964446085.1 uncultured Pirellulaceae bacterium | reverse complement strand
TATAACACCGGCTTCCAGCAATACTCAATTCGACCCAAATTCCATGTCTGAAGAACCCAAAGAAGAAAAGCTTGATTTCGTCCGTCAAATCGTCGCTGACGATATCGCTAATGGAAAAAATGGTGGCCAGGTCCAAACAAGGTTTCCACCGGAGCCAAACGGTTATCTGCACATTGGTCACGCAAAGTCGATCTGTCTGAATTTTGGTGTTGCCAAGCAGTTCGGCGGAAAATGCAACCTTCGATTCGACGACACCAATCCGGAAAAGGAAGACACCGAGTTCGTCGAAGCCATCGAAGAGGATGTGCGTTGGCTGGGGTTCGATTGGGATCAGAAGCTGTTTGCTTCCGACTACTTCGATCAGCTTTACGATTGGGCGGTTCAACTAATCAGGGACGGCAAAGCCTACGTTTGCGATTTGACGTTCGAAGAAGTTCGCGAGTATCGCGCCGGTTGGAACAAGGAAGGCAAGGACAGTCCCTATCGCGATCGCAGTCCGGAAGAGAATCTGGATCTGTTCGAGCGAATGAAAAATGGCGAATTCAAGGACGGGGAGAAATCCCTGCGAGCGAAAATCGATAACAGCTCATCCAACATGAACTTGCGTGATCCGGCAATGTATCGAATTCGGCATGCCCATCATCATCGTACCGGCGACAAATGGTGCATCTACCCGACGTATGATTTTGCTCACGGACAAAGCGACTCGCATGAAAACATCACGCATTCACTGTGCACCCTCGAGTTCGAAAACCATCGACCGCTGTACGACTGGTACATCGAATCGCTGGGCATCCATCACCCGCAGCAGATCGAATTCGCCCGGCTCAATCTGAGCTATACAGTGATGAGCAAGCGAAAACTCCTGGAACTGGTGCAGAACAATCTTGTCACTGGCTGGGACGATCCGCGGATGCCTACAATCGTTGGAATGCGCCGCCGCGGCGTGACGCCTGAAGCGCTGCGAAACTTCTGCGATCGAATTGGCATTACCAAATTCAACGGCATGACAGAGCTACCGCTGTTGGAACTGTGTATTCGCGATCATCTTAACCGCACCGCCAACCGGGCAATGGCGGTGCTTGATCCGCTCAAGGTCGTGATCACGAATTACGAAGAAGGTAAATCGGAGATGCGGCAGGCCATCAACAATCCGGAGGACGAATCGGCAGGCATTCGGGAAATGCCCTTTGGCCGCGAACTGTACATCGAACGCAAAGACTTCATGGAAGAGGCACCCAAAAAATATTTCGGCCTGACGGTCGGCAAAGAAGTCCGTTTCAAGAACGCTTTCTTTGTGAAGTGCAACGACGCGATCAAGGATTCCGACGGCAACGTCATCGAACTTCATTGCACTTACGATCCGGAAACTTCTGGCGGCAAGGCGCCTGACGGACGCAAAGTAAAGGGCACGCTTCACTGGGTCAGTGCTGATCACGCGATCGATGCCGAAGTGCGGCTCTACGATGTACTTTTCAGCCAGGAAAAACCGGACGATGTACCCGAAGGCAAGGACTGGAAAGATCTGCTCAATCCTGAGTCCCTGAAAGTTCTGACGGGCTGCAAACTGGAGCCTTCTCTGGCGACAGCAAACACAGGCGATCGATTCCAGTTCGAACGAATGGGCTATTTTTGCATGGACAAGGATTCCCAGCCCGGCAAGCCGGTTTTCAATCGAACCGTATCACTGAAAGACGGCTGGGCGAAGGGCAGGAAGAAATAGAAACGGTCTGTTTGCCAGCGGTTTTACCTACGCCACCTTCAGCAATACAATGACATTCCATCGTGCAGTAAGCTTCGAACCAGCAACGTAGTTGTCCAGACGGCCGACGATCATGATCAATCCTGCTGAGACAAACACAAACCTCACACCAATGTATCACTGGCTGTGCATTGATTCGCTGCCGTTGTTGGTTTGCATTCTGGTGCTTGCAGGTCTGACCACCCAGCCTTCGTTTGCTCAAACGAAAGCAGTTGAACAGGTTTCATCGCGCCGCGCTCAACAGCTGACCAACCAGATCGTCATCGATGCTTTCAACGCAACACACAACGGATGGAGTTCGGACGAAGTCATCCTGCAACAGGAACTGAACGAGAACTTCATTGACCATTGTAACGAAGCAATCAAGGATTCCACGTTCGGCTCCAACCCGCTTCCAGCGGAAAAGGACTTGAACTGGGCGCTGATGAACTTGCGTAAAGCAGGCAAGCTCAAAACCAAAACGACGAAGCGGAAGAAGGTTGATCTTTCATCGGTGCGACATGTTGCCGAAATCGTCACCCGTAGCCTTGTCGACAAACATCAGTGCTCGATTGACCGCATCATGTGCGACGTGAACTTTCGCAAGCAGTTCGACCAGTCCGCGAAAGCAATTGACGATTCGGTGGACGCCTATGCCGTACGCAAAGCCGCCTTTCAACTCAGAAAGGCCAGGCGACTGCGCCCCGAACTGATCACGCGGATTGCTGATTGGGGGCGGACAATCAAATCGTTTTCCATTAATGAAATACTGAGCGACCCGAAGTTGCTGAACGAACATCCGGGCGTCTACATTTTCAGTGATGCCAGCGGCTACCTTTACATTGGGCAGACAGACAATCTTCGCGAGCGACTTCAAAAACACCTGGACGAATCGCACAACCTGTCGCTGGCGAAATATCTCAGGACCGAGTCGCGAGATGCGATTTCAATCGAGGTGCATGACTTTGATCCAAAGTCACAGGCATCGAAAACGATGGTCCGGCGGGCGTATGAATCCGAGCTGATCGCCAGCCGAAAACCGCGCTTCAATGTGCAGCCCTGATTAATTTATAGACCAGGCTGGCACTGACCGGGATACGATCAAGCCGATGAGCAGCAAACTCGCGCGTGGCGGTTCCCAGCTGGCGACAGTCCAGACGCGATCACGGCCTGAGTTTCGATTCGCCTTTAGCCGCCAAACAGAGAGCCGGGATCCGGGTTTCCGTTTTCGTCAACTGGCGTAACAGGTTCGCCTTCGATTCCCTCAAGGCCAGGCTTGTCTTGATTCTCGTTGAAAGGATCCTCGTCCGAGACCGATTCTGCTGGCTTTTCCAATCCAGGCCCCAAATCTATTTTAAAGTCAGCCGTCTCCGGGATATCCGATTCAGTCGACGTGTCATCTCCCTCGACCCGATCCATCACAGAACTCGCAGCTTCAGCTTCTGCTTCGGGGTCTTTTTCCGCCGGCTCACTTTCCTCCGGAAACGTTTTCTCTTCGATGACTCTGCCATCGGTGTTCCAGCTACGCCACTGGCCAAAAGGTTGATCATCACGAAACTCACCTTCGCTCCGCTTCATCCCCGACTCGTGCCAGTATCGCCACAGCCCAACACGCTGACCTTTCGAAAACTTGCCCTCTGCCTTTTTGTTGTGCGTCTCATGCCACCAGGTGAACAGGCCATCTCTTTGACCGTTGATGTATCGGCCTGTCATTTTTGGCTGGCGGTTTGGATACCATTGGGCAACTGGTCCGTGTTGAATCTCTTCGCCATCGCGAGCAAACGTTGCTGGCTTGGCAGCCCACCAGTTGTCTGTCCCCTGAGCCGTCAACTTCTGATCATGAAACACTCGCTCGCTGGCCACCGTCTGATTGGCAAAAGTAGACTTCTTGTGAATGATCTTGCGACCGTCGACGTACTGTTCACGACGCAACTGTTTCCCTTGCCGATCCCATTGCATCACGAACCCGTTTGGAACGCCGTCCTTGAAAGACGCTTCCCGCATCTTCTTGCCGTTGGGATAAAACCACGACGCCAGTCCGTTACGCTGGCCGTCCTGATAGGTAATCGAGCAAATTACTTTGCCCGACTTATCTGCAATGCTCCAAACGCCATCGATCCTGTTACGAATAAAGTTGGCACGTGAAAGATACGGACCTTCGAACAGGTTGTAGGGTGTCTGTGAAAACAGTCCACCGACACCCGATTCGTGAACACGTTCCCATTCGCCTTCCATGGCACCACGAACGAACGTGCCTGAGGCAATCGGACGTTGTTGGCGATCGTACATCAGCCATCCGCCATCGTTGTAATAGTTACCTTCGGCGTCTTGCGTGATGGTCCTTACGACTTTGATGCTGCCATCGGCGTAGCGTTCGCGAACAATCTCGTGGCTACGGGAATCGAATTCCCGGTTCGCACTTTCAATCGACTTCAAACTGTTAATGCGAAGCCTGGGTGATGTGAGTTGAGCATTGCTGCGAGGTTGCGAGCTCGTTGGATTTTGAATCACAGGATCACGAAGAATGTTCTCCTGGCTTTGGCCGCCAGTGTTTTCAAACCAGTCCTCACGGATCAGCTCACCACGGTACTCGTTCTGCGGCACTTGTGATTGGGATCGAATTGTCTCGCCGACTTCAGGCGTGAGAGATGGTGACTGATCGGCGGTCGACCTGGGGAAACCACCGACGGGTCCATACTCTCCAAGGTTTGGTGGCTGTAACACTGCGTTGCCGCCGACTGTTTCGCCGGAGATGTTTTCCAACTGGTTCACATCGCCGCCGAATTCATCACCGCCAATCGTTTGGGAAGCTTTAATTTCGGGAGTCACGAAGGTGCCTGATCCACTCTGGGCGATTCCGTTCTCTGCCGAGAGAATCGCAGTGGAAGCCACAATCGCCAATATGGATAGCGCCCGTTTCATGGCATCATTTCTGAATGTCTGAAAGATCATTTGAATACGTACTCAATTTATCAGGGCAGGGCATTGCTGGCGCAGATTTTCCCTTGTCCTGAGTATCGTCCTTCCAAATTGTTGGACTGACATGTGAATCTGTACGCAACACAGCCACTTTAACCCGGATTCTTCACAATCGCGGCGACTCACCGCAACGCCAGCAAGCGGTTTCCTGGTCCGTTTTTCCGACTGGGGGACCGTAGCCCTTGCCGATCGTATGGGCTGCAACGACAATAGAGGCATGGCTTTCTTCTCAAACAAAAAACTGCGCCGCATTCGCATCGAGATCGATGAGTCGGAACTCAAATCGGATTCTCCCGAAATCCAGAGTCGGCTCAATCGCATCGAAGAAAATTACGGCAAGCTCGACGAGGTTCTTTCGGGCCTTGAGGATCGATTTGAAAATGACGAATCGTTCCTGAGCCTGTTCCCCGAAGGCGAAGAACCCGTTTTCGATTTGCCGAAAAAGAAGAAGCGAAAATGGCGTCCCCGCAAGCCACGATAGTGTGCCGCTCATGAGTTACCTTTGTCTTTCGGGCGGACGAGTCGTCGATCCGACGAACGATGTGGACCAGGTCGCGGACGTCTGGATTCTGGATGGCTCAATCGTTGCGGCTCCTGCCGAAGCAGCACAATCCCTACAAGGCGTGCGACGCATCAATGTCAGTGGCCAGGTGGTGATGGCTGGAGCGATCGACATGCACTGTCACATCGCTGGCTCCAAAGTAAACGCCGCGCGGATGATGATGCCGCACCTGAACCGAAAGTCCATCGAACAATGTCGCCAGTTTGACAAACAGTGGTTTCACTCGGGTCACATGGGGGCGGTGCCGTCGCTGTTTACGACCGGCTACAAGTACACCGGGCTTGGCTATACGACGTGCTTTGATGCAGCCATTTCTCCATTGGCGGCCAGACATGCCCATCATGACTTCAATATCATCCCCGGCGTCGACACCGGATTCTTTACACTTGTTGGCAACAATCATTACGTGATGCAGAGTGCGGCAGATGGAAACCAGAAAGCGATGCAGAACTTTTTGGCCTGGCTGTTAAGCAAAGTCGGCTCCTACGCACCCAAGGTCGTCAATCCAGGCGGTGTTGAACTCTGGAAGCAGAAGCGAACCGGAAACGCTCGCGATCTCGATCAGAATATCGACGGCTTCAACACCACACCGCGAAAGATCCTTCAATCGATTGCCGAAGCAGCGAACGCGATTGGATTGCCGCATCCAGTTCACATCCACACCAACAACCTCGGTCTACCCGGCAACTGGGAAACGACCCTCGGCACGATGGAGTCCCTGGCAGGTCTGAGAGCCCATTTGACACACATTCAGTTTCACAGTTACGGCGGTGGCGACGAAAGCGAATCGTCTCTCTGTTCGAAAGTTGCACCACTGGCGCAGGTCATCAATGCGAATCCTGAACTTTCGGTGGACGTTGGCCAGGTGATGTTCGGACCGTCGATGAGCATGACGGGCGACGGGCCGCTGGGTTACTACCTACAACAGATCGGAGCCGAAAAGTGGTACTCGGCAGATGCCGAAATCGAATCAGGCTGTGGCGTTTCACCAATCGAGTATCGCGATCGGAACTTTGTGCATTCGTTACAGTGGGCGATCGGTCTGGAATGGTATCTGTCGGTCAAAAATCCATGGCAGGTCGTGATGAGCACCGATCATCCCAATGGCGGTAGCTTCATGGCCTATCCGCAGATTATTCGACTGTTGATGGATCGAAGTTTCCGCGATGAGATGCTAGCTCGGGTGAATCCGAAGGTGTTGGAATTTAGCGGCCTGAAAGATATGACTCGGGAGTATTCCCTGTCGGAGATCGCCATCATCACGCGAAGCGGTCCTGCGCGGTTGCTGGGATTGTCGCAGAAAGGTCACCTCGGCGTTGGCGCTGACGCCGACATCGCGGTCTATCGTGTCGATGACAACAAAGAGACCATGTTCGCAGTGCCGAGATATGTCATTAAGTCCGGGCAAATTCTTGTGGAGGACTTTGAAATTCGAAACGTCGTGCATGGAAAAACGCTGACGACGCACCGCGAATTCGATGTGGCTGCCCAAGGGGAAATTGAAGCCTGGTTTTCGCAGCAATATTCCGTTGCGCCAGAAAGCTATGGCGTCGAAAAAGGTGAATTCGCGAACCGGTTAAATTCGTAGACCAACGTCCGGGCGAACCGTTGCCAAGCATCGGCTTCAATGCAAAGTTTGATTTGCGAAAACGAACTTCACATCGCTAGCGGTCGCGATTTCCATCTGCTGGATTGCTAACAATTGCGTTCAACTCGATTGTTCGCATCTTTGAAGTTTCGTGTTGGACAGTTAGCGTCGCTCCACCAACACAACAAATACATGGATGAAGTTTTTACGTGTAAATTCCGGACCAATAATTCGAAATCGCTAGCTGGCTCCAGGTCCCGGACACTGGATTAATAGCGATATTGCAACCTCTTTTGATATTCCGTATACCCCCCAACCGCCCGCGTTCAATTATTTCGATCGGCAATCCTCACTGAAAAGGCAGGACCCGCTTGGCGCGTACTCGGGCAATCAAAGATTTCGTCTTCTTGAGTTTTGAGGCGGGGGCTGTTGTTCTGAATTCAAACCTGGAACTGCGACGCACCGTCTTGTGCAATCCGGAGTTAGCCAACCATGTTTCGCCGCAACAACCGTTCTTTTTCTTCTGTAGCTCGCAATTCAAATCGTTACTGTCGTAAGGCAGTTCAAAGAGCGAATCAGTCTGATCAACGTTGGTTGAAAATGCAGTTCGCGCGACGCAGCCGCATGCAGCGACTGGAATCAGCCTATCGCAAAGCGTTCAGCTTCGTGCCGATGTTGCGTGACGGCTTGAGTGTGATGTGGGCTTCGCTGGCCAGCATCTTCCAAAGCATGTTCGCTCCAGCACCGACTCGCCCAATTCGCGTCGCCATGAACCGCGATGGAATGCTTGGCAGCAATGCGAAACGAAGCCGTGGCAAACGACGTCACAACGCTCGTTCGAAATCAAAGCTGGAATCGGGCAACACCTATGAGGCAATGGAACCGCGACAATTGCTGGCAGCAGACTTTGGCGTTCAGCTCCAGGACACAGGCCCTGATGTTCAACTGCTTGGAGTTGACAGAACTGACAACCTTTCCAGCAGCATCAACTTCAACAGGTCAGCCAACAACACGGCGAACTTCACACTGACTCAGGCATCGGTTTCGGTTGATGAAGGAGACGCTGCAACTTTCACACTCACTCTCGACGGAGCCGGCAACGCAGCCGCCCAAGCCGGGAGTACCGCGTCGATTGACTTTGACCTGACGTTGTCAGGCCCAACTTCGTTGAATGACTTTGACGAAAACAGCGATCAAACGGTTAACGAAACCAATCCGTTGTACCTCGCCATCGTCGATGCCGTAAACAACTACAACTCGGCCGGCGGTGCGGGCACGGGTTCGTTGCTTCGTTCACCTGGAGATGACAACTCCTTTACAGCAACTCTTGACGCCGCTACTGGTACCGCGACTGTTACCTTCACGGGCGACGGCCTGGCGACTGCTCCCTCTCTGGCGATCGTTCTGGACACGTTTGAAGATGACGGCAACCAGCAAGGCACTGGATCGCTGACTCACCTTTCAAACTTTGTCGAGCCGAATGAACAGTTCGAGGTCTCGATTTCCAATCCGCAATTTGATGGGGTTGCGGATCCAACCAGTTCCAACAGCACGACTTTGACAACGACGATCCTTGATGACAACACGACAGAAGTCCAAATCGATGCGATTCGCGATGGCCAGGAAGGTGTCGACGGATCAATCGTGGAAGAGAACCCGGTTCGCATTGACGGCCTGTTTTCAGTCACCCTGACCAACCCCAGTCAAAACCAGATTGTGGTTACATTGACCGACGGCATCGGCAACCCACTCGTTTCCAATGGAACTGCTGCTAACGATCCATTACTTGGCGTGGGCAATGACGACTATCAAAACACCTCGCTCTCCAATGTTATCTTTGCGCCTGGAGACCAAAGCGAAATTGCTTCGATTGACGTCGTGGATGACTTTGTTACCGAAGGTAACGAAACCGTTATTGCCACTCTTGGTACGGCAACGTTTACAGTTGACTCAACAGGCGCGATTCCGTCATCTCGTAGTGTTGGCATTTCAAACACCGACAATAGCGACGTACTGACCATTTTCGATGATGACAGTTCAATCCTGACGGTTCAAAACGGAGTCACGGTCGACGAAGATGATGGCACCGCATCGATCACCGTCACCCTGGACACAGCCGTTCAAAATGGCTTTACGGTTCCCTACACGCTTACCAATGGCAGTGCCTTCGGTGGTGACGGGACAGTCGCTCCCAGTGACGACTTCGATAACGTTGTTACCGGTGTATTGACCTTCAACGGGACTGTTGGCGAAGTGCAAACGATTACCGTCGACATCTTCAATGACGCGGTCGTTGAAAATGCCAATGACGGATTTGAGAATTTTGTTGTCGGCCTGGGAGCGATCGTTCCTGGCAACAACACCAACGTTGTGCCTCCAGTTGCAACGGTGACGCCAAACCTGGTTGATGTCAGCAGCAGCGAGTCGGTCACCATTGTCGATGATGACATTGACATCACTCTTGGTGTCGCGACGCCGAGCAGTCAGAACGAAGGTAATCCGGGTAGTAACACGACTTACACTTTCACCGTGACCCGATCTGGCTTGACCAGCGGCGTCACCACGGTCGACTGGGAGATCACTGCACCTGGTGGCAGTGCAGTTTCTGCAGCGGACTTTGATTTCGATGGAGATGGTACTCCAGATGTTGCACTGCCAAGCGGAACCGTTACTTTTGCGGACGGTGTAACGACTCAAACCATTGTGATTTCGCTGGCTGAAGATACGACCCTGGAGCCGGATGAAGATTTTGTTCTTTCGCTGCTCAACAACAGCAACCTGACGCACACGCCGACATTGGCAACCGACACTCCGATTGACGACACGTTTGGTGTTCAGCTTGGTGATGATGAAGGTGCCCCCTTTGTACAAACTGCAACTATTGTTGACGATGACAGCGCATCCCTGACCGTTGATGATGTTGTGGTTGATGAAGATGCCGGCACGGCCACGATCACTGTCGTGCTCAATGGCGATGTTCAAGGCGGTTTAACCGCGGTCTATCAGACTTCCAATGGCACAGCAATTGGTGGAAGCGACTACACGGTGACGACCAGTCCGACATTGACGTTTGCTGGTAATGATGGAGACAGCGCAACGTTCACTGTGGCCATCACCAATGACGATGTCGTTGAAGACAGCCCGAATGGAACTGAATCATTTAATGTCTCGGCGGTCAGCGTGACTCCGAACGATTCGGCCATTGCGTCAACCGACATTGATATCACCGACGGCGCGACCGTCACGATCAATGACGATGACATTGATATAACTATCGGTGCAGCGACGCAGGGCAACAGCCAGCTCGAAGGCAATGTCATTGGGGACAATACGACTTACACATTCACGGTGACTCGTTTTGGATTGACCAGCGGTGTCACAACCGTTGACTGGGCAGTCACTGCGGCAGTCGGAAGTGCGGTTACAGCGAATGACTTCGATTTCGACGGAGATGGCATCCCGGATGCGACATTGCCAAGCGGTACCGTTACTTTTGCTGACGGACAAACCAGCCAGGACATCGTGATCACCCTGGCAGAGGACACGACCGTTGAGCCAGAGGAAGACTTTGTCGTGACATTGCTTGGTAACGCGAGCCTGACTCACACACCAACATCGGCTACCGACAGTCCAGTCGACAATGTCTATGGTGTTCAACTTGGTGATGACGAAGGTGCCCCCTTTTCACAAACAGCAACGATCAGCAACGACGATGCTGCCCAAGTCTCGGTAATCGGCACTTCGGTGAACGAAGCGGACGGTACCGTGACGGTTGAAGTTCAGTTGACGGGTACTGTTCAAGGTGGCTTTACCGTCGATTACGACACCGCAGACCTTTCGGCGCTGGCTGGCACTGATTACGTTGCAACCGACGGAACCCTGACCTTCAATGGCACCGACGACGAGATCCAAACTTTCACAGTGACGATCAGTAACGATAGCGATGTCGAATCCGGTGAGCTGTTCAACGTCCTCCTGTCAAACGTCGATACGGGCACGTCAGGCGTTGACTCAGCTGACATCAGCACCACAAATGGCTCGATCACAATTCTCAACGACGACATTGATCTAACATTGAGCGTGGCTAATCCAACAAGCCAGACTGAAGGTGACGCAGGCGACAACACGACCTACTCCTTCGTCGTCACTCGTAGTGGGCTCGATACGGGCGTCACTGCCGCAACCTATACTGTAAGCGCAGCGCCCGGCAGTGCCGTGACTGGCGATGATTTCGCTGGCGGTGCATTCCCAACGGGGACCGTGACTTTCGCCGATGGAATCGCAACGGCGACCTTCGACATTGAGTTGGCAGAAGACAGTACTGTCGAGCCAAACGAAGACTTCGTTGTCACACTGTCTGCGCCAACACACACACCTGCCGATTCAGTCAACGGTGTGCCTGCGGATTCCATTGACTTCATTGCCAATGGACAAGTCGCCACCATCGTTAACGATGATGATGCCGTGTTGACCGTTGCAGATGTTTCCGTATTCGAAGACTCCACGACAAATACAATTCAGGTGGCCGTCTCGGTCGACAACGCGGTTCAGGGCGGATTTACCGTCGATTTTTCCACCGAGGACATTAATGCTCTGGTTGGCAACAGTGACTATGTTGCAACATCGGGCACGCTGAACTTCACAGGTACTACTGGTGAATCCCGGATCATCAACATTGATATCGTTGGAGATGCTGACGTTGAGCTTGATGAAGCTTTCAGAATCAATCTATCCAACGTCGTGCGGCTTGATGGCAGCAGTCCTGCTCAAATTGACATCAGCGACACGGGATCCGTCACGATTCTCAACGACGACATTGACCTTAGCCTTGAAGCTGCACTGGTTGACGTACAGAATGAAGGCACGGGATTCACCAATACAATTTTCACTTACGAGGTGACGCGTAGTGGCTTCATCACCAATTCAACCGTTGATACAACCGTTGAGTTTGCGGTCACTGGCTCGGGAGCAAATCCGGCCACGGCCGATGACTTCGTCGGTGGTGCATTCCCAACAGGCACGGTGACTTTTGGACCGAACGACGCGACTGCAACAATCACTGTGGCGGTGGCAGCTGATTCACTGGTCGAGTTTGATGAGAGCTTCACTCTCACGCTGAACAATGCAGCCAGTGCGGATGCAAACCTGAACACCCTGGAGATCATCAGCACATCGGCGACGGGAAGTATCCTCAACGATGACACTGCTGAAGTTACGGTCAACGACGTGTTCGTACAGGAACCGGATCTTGGCTCAACATCTCAAGCCGTGTTCACACTGTCGTTGAGCCAACCTGCCTCGGAAGCGATTACTGTCAACGTTACAACGTCAGATGGAACCGCCACGACAGCAAACAACGACTTCGTCCCAACAACCCAAACGGTGACGTTCCCTGCCGGCCAAACCACAGCTACGTTCAGTGTGGATATCATTGGCGACAATGTGATTGAGCTGGACGAAAACTTCTTCGTAACATTGTCCGAACCGACTTTTGCAGGTGACGCTGGTAACGGTGATACGCTGACCGGTGGCCCGGGAGCGGATGCCAACACAGCTACCGGCGTGCGACAGGTCGAGATCACCGATGCCATTGGTGAAGCGATCATTAACAACGATGAAGCGGCCATCGAATTTGCAGAAACGTCAACGGAAGAAGGCGAAGATGGCTCTGTGTCATCACCACTTCAATTCGCCGTAGCCAATGGAGTACCAACTCTGATTGTTTCTGGTGACCTGACTGGAATCAGCGACGTTGAGCGAACGGTTGTTGTTCAGTTCCTGTCTGGAAACAGCACAGCAGTTCGTGGCCAGGATTTCACACTCGGCAACAATCCGTTCACTCCTGCTTCGTTCACAATTCCTGAGTTGAACTACGCGTCGATTGCCGACGGAGGCATTGGAACAGGCGTCTTCGATTTGACAATCGTCAATTCGCAGGGTGAAGTTGCCACTGGCGTCGGAACCGATCAGCCAATCCTGACGATCATCAACGATTCATTGATCGAAGGGCCAGAGTCACTGGAACTCGAAATCCAGCAACTGACGACGGTTATCGATGTCGGAGATGCCGACGGAGACACCGACAAAGTAGCCGACACCACGCACATCATCATTGATAACGATACCGCGACAATCTCGGTTGTGCCCAACCAGACAGTAAATGAAAACAATTCGCCCGGTTCACAGGCTCAGTCGTTCAATGTCATCCTGACAACCAGCGACGGTGCTGGTGGATCTGCAACGCTGGCTCCAGGATTCAACATCGACGTCGATGTTGTTGATTTACTCGGCGCCAACGGTGGTGATGCGGCAGCAAATGACTTCACATTCACCACCGACACCATTTCCTTCAGCGCCGGGCAGGGAGCGACTCCTGAAATCCGAACCGTTGAAATCACAACCAACGATGATTCGATCATTGAAGCCGATGAGCTGGTCGACATTGGGTTTGGAAACCTCACAACCACACCGTCACCGCTCGTTCAGTCTCAAATCAATCTCGTTGATGGAACCGTGACGATCCTTGACGATGAACTTGGCCAAACAGTCACGATCGCGGCGACCACAGATGGTTCGGAGCAGGGTACTGACGGACAGTTCACTGTGACACTGTCCAATGCATCAAGTACTGACACGGTGATCGACTACGTCATCGCCGGAACAGCTGATGCTGGAAGCGACTACAACGCACTCAGCGGCACAGTCACAATCCTCGCAGGCCAAACTTCAGCAACGATCGATGTCGAAGTCCTTGATGACAACTTGATTGAGCCCACTGAGACCGTTGAAGTATCGCTTACTGCAATTGCATCAGGTAATACTGACATCTTTGTCGGATCAGCCGATACGGCAACAGTCAACATCGCTGACAATGAATTGAACCAAACCGTCTCCATTGCGGCTGCGGTCGACGGTTCGGAGTCGGGAACTGACGGACAATTTACCGTAACATTGTCCAACCCTTCCAGCACCGACACGGTTATCAACTACAGCGTCGGTGGAACAGCTATTGCAGGCACCGACTTCACGCCTCTCAACTTCAGTGTCACCATCCTGGCTGGCCAGACGACTGCGACCATTGATGTCGCGGTGCTTGATGATTCGATTATCGAGAACACCGAGACCGTCGAAGTTACCTTGACTGGAATCACGTCCGGCGACACGGACATCGGTATTGCTGCGACACCAAACAACACCGCAGTAATCAACCTTGCTGACAATGAGTTCAACCAGACAGTCAGCATCGCGGCGACCAGTGACGGTTCTGAGTCGGGCACTGACGGACAATTCTCCGTAACATTGTCAAATCCATCCAGCACTGACACCGTAGTCACCTACAACATCGCTGGAACAGCGGATGCCGGGAACGATTTCACAGCTCTTACCGGCAGCGTCACCATCCTGGCAGGGCAGACCACGGCAAGCATCGACGTTGCAGTTCTCGATGATTCGATTATCGAAGCCACTGAATCCGTTGTCGTGACATTAACCTCGATCACCTCAGGCGACTCAGACATCTCCATCGGTTCAGTTGATACCGCCACTGTCAACATCGCTGACAACGAGATCAACCAAACGGTCACGATCGCAGCCACCACCAATGGCTCTGAGTTTCCTTCTGGCAGTGCAGTCAGTAATGGATTGTTCACTGTCACTCAGTCCAACGTTTCGAGCACCGACACCGTGATTAGCTACACGATCGCAGGTTCGGCTACCGCGGGAAGTGACTTCGCCGCACTCAGCGGTAACGTCACCATCTTGGCAGGAGACACAACGGCCACGATTGACATCACCGTTCTCGAAGATTCGATTATCGAAGCAACTGAATTCGTCGAAATAAACCTGACTGCGATCACATCCGGTGACACAGACATTTCAGTTGGATCAACAAACAAGGCTACGATTTTCATCGCCGACGATGAGCGAAATCAATCGGTCACCATCGCGGCGACTGACGGTTCGGAGGGAGGTGCCGATGGGCAATTCACCGTGACGTTGTCTAACCCATCAAGCACCGACACCGTGATCAGCTACAACGTCGCTGGAACGGCGACTGCTGGAAACGATTTCACGGCACTGGGCAACACGGTCACCATTCTGGCTGGTCAAACGACGGCGACGATTGACGTCGAGGTATTCGATGATTCGATCGTCGAAAACAACGAGACCGTTGTCGTTACGTTGAACTCAATCGCATCAGGTGATGCAGACATTTCAGTTGGAGCAGCGAATTCGGCTACGGTTAACATTGCCGACAATGACTCTGCCGTCGTTACACTGACACCGATCGTCAGCCAGGCTTCCGAGCAACCCAATGCAGCGGGCGTTACCAATGGCGAATTCCTGCTTGAACTTTCCAATCCGAGCAGCACACCAACCGTTATCAACTTTGCAGCAACCGCGGACTCCAACCCTGTACTTGGAGCGATTCGCTCGGGATTTGAGACCAGCACAGCAGCTCACCTGCAAGGTGACTACCGAATCCTGGTAAACGGAGTTGAAGTCACTGGCAACACGCTAACGATTGCTGCTGGCTCAACTTCAGCTGCAATCACCATCGAAGTTATCGACGATGTGGTCGTTGAAACAATCGAGAACTTCGATCTCGAATTGACCGGTATCAATTCAGCCGATCCGAATGTGACCATTGCAGCCAATCAAATTCACAATGTGACCATTACCGATGATGATCAGGCTGAAGTCATCGTTAAAGCAACAGATCCGTTTGCGATCGAACCTGGTGAAGATGCCGATGAGATCGGTACCTTCACGGTGTTCCTGATCGTTCCCGGATCGGTTAGCGATGCGAATCCATTTGGCATTCCGGCGCCAGTATCGTACGACATCGAGGTTAGCTTCCAGATTTCTGGAACAGCGAACCAGGACCCGAACAACCCAAATAGCGCCATCGATTTCGACTCGATCGTCACCCAAGCGTTGTTCGCACCAGGTATCACTTCTGACGAAATCAACGTAACGCCAGAAGAAGATTTCATGGTTGAACCGGATGAGACAGTGATTTTGACACTGATCCAGAACACGGTCGACTCAGTCATACTTGACAATCTCTTTGACACCAACGTTACCGAAGTCTTCGTAACCGACAGCGATTGTCATGAAGCCACCGTTGTCATTCAGGACAATGATTTCGCGACACCGCCTGAGGTCGCCGGAATCTTCCTCAACAGTACGTTCTGGACCAGCGAGTTCCGTGACCAGGTTGACGGATCGACCAGCAACGAAGCAACATTTGGCTATGAACTTACGCCAGCCAACATTCTTCAGAATATCCCCTGGGTAAACGTCAACGAAATTGTGGTTCAGTTTGACTCGGCGATTGACGCTGCATCCCTCGACGCCCTTGATTTTACCTTGACTGGAACTCCAGGGTCAAAATTTGATCCCGGGCAAACCGACGGCAGCATTCCGACAGTTGTCAGCGCTACCCTGGACCCATCGAATCCGTCGGCGGTTCGATTGACGCTGTCTCATTTCCTTGAACCAGCAGCCATCGATATCAATGTTCTCGGATCTGGTCTGAGCTCCAATGGAAGTCCAGGAGCAGACAGCTCACTTCAGTTCCGTTCTTTGCCAGGAGACGTCGACTCAAGTAATCGCGTATTGTTTGGCGGAGATGCCACGTCCATTATTCCCCAGAATGGTGCTCAGCTGGGAGATGCGAATTACAACTTCAGGGCTGACGTTGATGGTTCAGGCCGAATTCTCTTTGCCGATGCTACTCAGGTACTCGCGAGATCCGGTGATTTCCTGAGTAGCCCAAGTGCATTCCTGGCAGCCAGTTTCTCCGCCAACATCAACTCAGACGCCCAACCTGGCGAGCTGAACAGGAAGTCAATATCCCTCGAGCCTGTAACCAATCCGAAGCTCTCTGGAGAAATTGAAACCGTGAGCAACAAATTACAAAATGTTGACGACACGTTTGCTGATCTCTTTGGCCAGCAAGAATCGGATTCAGCAACAATCGACGCTGTCGCAGTTGCTAGCAATCCAATCGAGATTGACTCTTTGAAATTCTAAAAGCTATAAGACAGTCCCAAATATTTACACAACCATGATCTACTCCATCGTCGGAGCGAATTTGAATTTGAAAATGAAAATTGCTACATGCGTGGCCGCCATTGCCTCGTTGTGTTTCATCAACGCAACCAATGCAGACATCTTTGTCGAAATCGACGACGTCGTCACAACTGCAGGTTCCAACGTCTCCGTAAATGTTTCTGCTTCAGCAACTGCTGGAGAAGATTTAATATCCATTGACAATCCGCTTGATTTTGGAATCGTTGGTCCAGGAAGCCTGACGGGCTTTTCTTTCCTGGGTGCCACTGCGGTTGAGAGCTTTGACAGTTTCACCCCAGGCCTCAATCCAAGCAGCGCTGAAGACCACCTGCAAAGTGCGATCAACTTCGTTACGCCGATTGGTTTATCCAGCACGCCTACCGTTCTGTATACACTTGATTTTGCCGTCGACAGTTCGGTATCTGATGGTACGGTTTTTGACATCCAGATTCTGGACGACGGTACCTTTGACGGCAATCCAACCTCCTTCCTGGTGTTTGACGGCAACTTCGCTGCCGTCGATGCAGTCGCAATCAATGGTTCGATTACGATTTCTGGTGTGCCAGAGCCCGTCTCAACGACGTTGGTATTGTTCGTCGGAATTTCCTTTGCGACCTTCAGACTAAGAAGCTAGGAATCAATTCTATCGCGATTGACCAGTCCCCAGCCGACAACAGCTCGGGACTGCTTCAGCAGGAGAGCCGCATCTACGAGCTCTCCTTTTTTTGGTCGCGCTCTTATGAAACTCAGTCGGATCTGGACTGAGAAACCGCACGCGAATCCTGCCCAGCAAAGCCGACAACGATCGCCTGCGTCGCGACACCAGCGACCAGGGCCATGATCGGTGAAATCACGACCAACAGCTGTTTGGCCGCGTTAACGTTGCCTTCTTCCCAAACGCTGGCCAACACAAATTTCGCAACGGCGAATTCAAACGGACTGGTCAGTGACAATTGAATCGAGATGGCACATCCAGCCAAAGAGAACGCAGTCCAGAATGGCCGCATCTTTCCCTGGTAGATGGTGACTCCGGGCAAGATCGAAACAAAAACGAATACGGCGACAAACTCCGCGAACAGGAACCATCCCATTCCAACACCGGTAAACTCCATCGAGAAAACAAAAAGCCAGGCAAAAGACGAGACACCAGCCAGCCAGAAAGGAGTTTTGTCGCTCAACCATTGCCAGAGCAAGCCTGAAAGAATCGCCAACAGGATTACGACGTGAAGCTCAACGACATAGTAGAGGCAGAGAAACTGCCCAATCGTGCCGTTAACATGGTTAACATCACCAAAGTCAGTCAGCGAAGGCTCCTTGAACTCGCCGATTCGAAATATGGTTTCCGCAAGATGACCCGC